>CAIVTL010000252.1 GCA_903908785.1 Caldifarciminota bacterium
AGCAGTCTGTTGGTTCTCACTTCTGTCTCCTAACGTTTGAACATGTCATGCAGGAAATACGCGGCTACGAGCAGGAGCAGCACGCCCGAGGCCTTCTTGAGAATGGTCGAGGCCTGCTTCAGGCCCTTGGAGTTCACCATGGCCTCGGCAATCCCTATTGAACTGCCGGCAACGAGCACCAGCACCGAATGACCGAGCGCGTAGGTGAATAGGAGCAGTCCACCGTAGACAACATTGCCCTTGGACGCGACGTAGGTCAGCACTACCGCAAGTACCGGCATGGCGCAGGGTGTGGCGATAACGCCGGTGAGGGCACCGAGCAGGAACGCGCCGAGAACGCCTCCCGCTTTGGGCGTGAAGCCGCGTGGCAGCGGTATCTCGAAGCGGGGGAAGACGAGTATCTGGCCGCCCATGACGAGGCAGACGACTACTATCAGCACGGGCCAGAACTTTGACGTTGTGCCGAAGAGCGTACCGGCAAGACTGGCGACCACGCCGAGCACGGTGAACGCCGCGGCAATACCCAGGAAAAGAAAGAGCGCCAGCAGCAGGGCGTAGCTCTTGGACCGGCCGGTCGCGTACCCGCCGACAAAGCCGATGGCCAGCGGTATCGAGGCAAGCACGCACGGGTTGAGTGCGGTCATCAAACCGCCGACGAAGACGACCGGAACCGCCAGCAGGGGCTGGGTGGTGATGAGTTTCTCGACGTTGGCCAGCAGGCTGGAGAGCATCGGCCGCTACTTTGCCGGCTTGGCTGCCGAGACCCGGATGCTCAGCACCCCGGCGGCAGCGCGGCGCAGTTCGTCGACCGACAGTCCCGACTCGCGCACCAGCGCCTGCAGGGTCGGGTCGCTCGCCGTGGCTTCGACCGGGAAGCGGTCCTCGGCGACAACCCGGACGTCCTCAAACCCGGCCGCAACCATCATACTCAGGTAGTCGGCTCGCAGGCTCGCGCCGCTGATGCAGCCCACGTAGCCCGCGACCGATTCAAGCAGGGCGGGCGGCAGCGGGGCCGTAAGGACGATGTCCGATACCATCAGCCTGCCGCCCGGCTTCAGGACCCGGAACGTATCGCGGAAGACCTGGGGCTTGTCCGGCGAGAGGTTGATAACGCAATTGGAAATGACCGCGTCCACCGAGTTGTCCGAGACCGGCAGGTGTTCGATTTCGCCGAGGCGAAACTGGACGTTCGGAGCCAGGACCTTGTCGGCGTTCTGCCGCGCCTTCTCAATCATCTCCGGCGTCATGTCCACCCCGATGACCCGGCCGGTGGGCCCGACCTTCTGGGCGGCGAGAAAGCAGTCAATACCGGCGCCGGACCCAAGGTCAAGCACGGTCTCACCGGGCCGGAGTGACGCCAGCGCGACCGGGTTGCCGCAGCCCAGGCCGAGGTCCGCGCCCTCGGGCAGGGCGGCCAGTTCCTCGTCCGAATAACCGATCGTGCGGCTGACCGTCTCGGGCGCGGAGGTCCCGCAGCAGCCTTTGGTCGGGCCGCAGCATGAGCCGCTGGTCCGGGCGACCTGGGCGTAGCCCTCTCTCACCGACTTCCTGACTTCATCTTCATTTCTTGGCATCGGTTCTCCTTATGTCCGTTAGCGTGCGGCACGTTCCGAGGCCTTTGGCCGGCGCGCAGTGCGGCGGCCGGCCTTGCCGCGCCTGGCCAGTTGGCGCGCGCTGTTGAGCAGTTCCAGCACCGAGTCGTCCGTCAGTCGATAGCGCATCCAGCGGCCGTCGCGCCGCGACACGATGATGCCGGCCTGTTCGAGCACCGAAAGATGGTGCGACACAACCGAAAAGGCGGTCGGAAAGTGTGGTGCGATTTCGCACACGCAGCGCTCGCCGGTAGCCAGCAACTCGACTATGCGCATCCGGCACTCGCTGCCGAGCGCGGCCAGGAACGCGGTAGTCAACTGCCGGCTGGTAATATCCATATTTCTAAAAATATAGAAATGTTAGTCGGATGTCAAGTCCAGCGGAGGCGGGGCGGTTCCCGGCGCGGGCCGCCGCGGTCAACCAAGAGGGCCGAGATGCCGGCGGGGAGACTGAGGGCGCAGGCACTGCCGGCTGCGCCTGCGCCCACGATAAGGACGTCGCAGTGGCGCGGGGTCACGAGATGATCCGCTCCGTCCCAAGGAGGC
>CAIVTL010000253.1 GCA_903908785.1 Caldifarciminota bacterium
ACGTGATGGCCATCGCCTATGGGCCGGGCTGGCAGTACGACGAATCCGACAACGCGTTCCAGATCCGCGGCACCGGCATCGGCGAGGAGTAGTCTCTGCGTATCCGTGAGCTTCGGCTTTCGGTTACCCCGAATCCGACGACGGGCACAGTCGGAATCAGCTATGACCTGCCTGCTTCGGTGCCGGTCGAGGTTTCGGTGCTCGACCTGTCCGGTCGCAGGACAACGACTCTCGCCTCGGGTCGCCTCGGTCCGGGCCGGTATCAGGCGCGATGGAACCGCACCGACGCGCATGGCCGCACGTACCCATCTGGCGTCTACTACGTACAGTTGAAAGCTGGTGGCGTGACTCGAATGGTCAAGCTGGTCGTGATGGAGGACAGATGAGCACACACGCCTCGGGACGACTGCTTGCGGCACTCGGCTTCTGCGCGACACTGGCGACGGCGGCGCAGACAAACATGACCATACAGCCGCTGCACTGTATCCGTCAGCACGATTCGCTCATTCTCGCGCTTGAAGATTCATCATTGTGCGATACGTGCACGACTGAGGACTCGCGCGGGGTGAGGCATCAGGCGTATGCTGATTCGGGCGGGGTGTTCTACCGGCACAACGAGACACGGGCTGTGCGACTCGGCAGAGAATGGTCTCCGTCCATACGGCTGAGCCGCTGGGGCCGGGCATCCAGCCCGGTCATCTTCGAGCTGGCGGAGCCGGGCAAAGAGCCGCTGCTTGTCGTTATGTGGCGGCAGATGGACGAGGGCCGGGTGCGGGTGTGGCGATGCCTGCACTTTCGCGGGGTTCCGCCGTGGGAGTGGAGCGTGACGCTGGACGTGACCCTCTCCCCTAAGTGATGATGCGGGCCGCTCTTTTCGCCCTGCTGGCGCTGACAGCACTCGCTTGCGGTCTTGAAGAGAGTTTCACTGATACCGTCTTCCCTCCATCGGGCTGGCTCGCGGTCAATGCCGACTCAGGCGTCCGCTACTGGCAGCGTCTGGACATCGGGACCCGGACCCCGCCCGGCTGCGCCTACTGCGGCTGGGAGGGCTACTACCTGCGCAACAACGATTGGCTGATTGCGCCTCAGTGCTCGGTTGTCGCGGGTAACCGGTTCTCGTTCTGGTGTCGGGCGCAGGACGACGCGTACCGTGAGAGTCTGGAGGTCTGGATTTCCACCGGCCCGCCGTATGTGCCCGCCTTCACGCGCCTCGATGCGTTCGGGACCAACTCGATAGCCTACACTTTCCACGAGTATGACCTGTCCGCGTATGCCGGCCAGAAGGTCTTTCTTGCCTTTGTCTACCGGTCATGGAATCAGTTCGGGCTGATGATTGACGACGTATCCGGCCCGGCTGAATGGAATCCGGCACACGATGTCGGTGTCACGCGTATCCTTGCGCCTACCGGCAGCATGAGGCTCGGCCGCGTCGTCCGGCCCAGTTGCGCCGTCCGTAACTTCACCGGCTCATCTGAGTGGTTGCGCGTCTCGTATGACATCAACGGGCTCTGGCACGGCGACACCGGTATTGCTCTGGCTCCATATGAATCCACCACGGTAGTCTTTCCTGAAGTCGCGTTCTGGCAGCCGGACACGTATGTCGTTACCTGTGCCACGCACCTTGGGGCCGACCAGCGGTTCTGGAATGACACGGCGCAGGCTAGGCTCGCGGTCTATGCCTTCCAGCCTCGCGGCGGGCCGGATTCGCTGGGCTACGCCTGGTTTGACTCCGACGATCCGCTCGGACCGGCATACGACTGGCAGGAGGTGTACTCATCGGGCACACTGCTGGGCTGGGGCGATGACAGCCTCTGGCAACTGGACCTGCCATGGACGCTCCGGCTCTATGGTCGGGACTACACAATGGCTTGGGTCTCAACCAACGGCTGGCTGGCACTCGGCCCGCCATCGCAGACCAACCCGGCCGACTCCAATGTCCCGATTCCAAGTACTCCTCAGCCCAATCGGCTTGTCGCTCCTTTCTGGGATGACCTCTGGGTCAAGGGCGGAGAGGGTGGAATCTGGTATCAGACCTTTGACGACTCGTCTCTGGTCATCGAGTGGTGGCACGTCCGGCGCAAGGGCTGCGAACCGTGCAGCCTCAACTTCGAGGTCAAGCTCTTCCGCAGCGGAGCGGTCGAGTTCCACTACGCGGGAGTGACAGCCGGCGACCCGCAGTATGACGCGGGCATGAGTGCGACCATCGGTATCGAGAACTACGCCGGTACGGTCGGGCTCCAGTACCTGTACAACGGCGAACCGGCGGGCAACCTGCTCGAGTCCGGCCGCGCAATCAGGTTCACGCCACCGTCACCGGGAATCGAAGAAGGCCCCACGCCGCCGACTGCGAGGCCGTGGCCGCAGCCTACGATTGTCCGTTCCGCTCTGTTCCTGCCTCCGTCACTTCCCCCCGGATCCTATGCCCTGTTCGCGACAGATGGCCGCAAGGTGCTCGACCTGCGCCCCGGCCCGAACGACGTGCGTGGACTGGCTCCCGGCGTGTACTTCGTGCGCGAGGCGTCTGGCGTGGAGCGCGAAGCGTCGCGCGTCGCCAAGGTTGTCGTGACGCGGTAGCCGGAAGCAGCCACCACACAAACAGGCCCAGCGGTCAGTTTCGGATGACCAGACGAGTGGCTTTCCGGGCGTGAAATCCGGTAGAACCGGTCCGAACCGGCGATTCCGATACTTGGACAGGCCTGAATTAACCTAAGTAACCGAAGGAAGCTGCGTTAGGCGCTATCAAGGTCGTCTAAGTCGACACTCCGCTAATCACCCTGCGAACCGTTCTCAGGACGGTTCCCGGGGTGGTTTGCAGAGGGACTCTCGTGAGGGTTGGAGGACGGGTTTTCCCGGCGATTCTGCGGCGGGTTTGCACCGCGAAGTGCGGGCATTCTCGGAAGGCGACTTGCGGGCGGACCCTTGCGGCGACTGCCAATCCGACTTCTCAGCCGATTCGCATCGCGACTCGCAGGCTGATTTGCCGCGCGATTTGCGAAGGGACTTGCCGGGGGACTTCCGCTGCGGTTTCGACCGCGACTTGCGGCGCACGGCTTGTGGTGCCGACTTTGGCAGCAGTGACCGGTATGCAGGTTGCAGTCAATGTCCAAGTCCTAAGCGTCAATGACCATTCAAGCCCGAATGACCGAGTGCCCATCCCTCTCGTGGTGAAGTGGTAGTTGCTTCTGCGTCCATCTGCGTAACTGCGGATTTCCCCGACTCCGGCCGGCCGAGACCCCTCCTGGCGTCGGGGTGACAGAGAGGAAAGGGTTCAGGGGTTCAACGGTTCCAGGGTTGGCCGCAACGGCCACTGTCTGACAGTGCAGGGCAGGGAATCTGCGTCATCTCCGTAATCTGCGGTTAGTCCCTTCCGTCTCCGTACTTCTGACTTCTAGCCTCTAGCTTCTGACATCTGACTTCGACCGAGGCCCT
>CAIVTL010000254.1 GCA_903908785.1 Caldifarciminota bacterium
CCGCCTTCCGCGACGGCCGGAACTTCTTCGAGTGGCTCCACCAGCGGGCCGATGGCACCGTGTTCCCGGCCGACGTGCTGCTGACGCCTCTGGACTACCACGGCCGAAGGGTGCTGCAGGCGACGGTACGTGACATCACGCCACGCAAGATTGCCGAAGTCGAGATAGCGCAGAAGAACGTCGAGTTGGCTCAGTTGAACGCACTGAAGAACCAGTTCCTGGGCATGGCGGCACACGACCTGCGCAACCCGCTGGCTGTGGTCAGCGCCGCCAGTTCGCTCCTGCTCGACGACGCGGGCAAGACCCTGCCCGAGGCCAAGAAGACCGACTTCCTCCGCCGCATCAAGAACAACGGCGAGTTCATGCTCAAGCTGATTGACGACCTGCTGGACGTAGCGAAGATTGAATCGGGCCGGCTCGACCTCGAACTCGCCGCCGGTGACCTCCGCGCCGCGATTGAAGCGAACTTAACGATGAACCGGATGCTGGCCGAGCAGAAGGGCATTCGGCTGGACTTCGCGCCCGAGTCGGGCCTGCCGCTGGTCCGTTTCGACCGGGGCAAGGTCGAGCAGGTCTTGAACAACCTCGTCAGCAACGCCCTCAAGTTCTCCGCGCCGGGCACCACGGTCACAGTGCTGACGTCACGCGTGAAAGACAACGTCGTCGTGTCGGTCCGCGACCAGGGTTTGGGCATTCCGGCCGAGGAACTCGACAAGCTGTTCAAGCCGTTCGGCAAGACGACCGTACGGAGCACCGCGGGCGAAAAGGGCACCGGGCTCGGCCTCGCCATCTGCCGCAAGATAGTCGAAGGCCACCACGGCCGCATCTGGGCCGAATCCGAGGTCGGCAAAGGCTCAGTCTTCAGCTTCAGCCTGCCAGTCAACGATGAGAACAAATCCTAAACTCCAAACTCTAAACCCCAAGGCCCGAGAGGAACGGACAAACACTAAACTCCAAAGCCCGCAGGCGGGAAACTCTAAACTCCAAACTCTAAACCCTAGCCCCGAACCCGCAACTCGTAACTCGCAACTCGTAACTTTCCTCTCGCCTCTTCCCTCTCGCCTCTCGTATCTCGCCTCTCGCCTCGCACCTCTTGCTTCGCCCTTTGTCATTTGTCCTTTGGCCTTCGTACTTGCCTAAATGACCCCCGTCTCCCTGCTCTGCATCATCGCCCTGGCGTCGTACGTGGCGCTTTCCGTGCGACTGCTCAGGAAACGGCCGCGCACCGCGCTCAACTGGACCTGTGTGTTGGTGCTCTTCGGACTCATGGTATGGAGCATCGAGGGTGTCGTTCAGGGCTGGCCGACGGCGTCGCCCGGGCTGGTACGGCTGTTCGGCAATATCGGCTCGGTCGGCTGGTGCTCGACCGCCAGCCTGAACCTCGCGTTCGTACTCGTGTTCACGCACCGGCGTCACCTGTTGCGGAAGTGGTTCGTCTTCCTGCCGTTGGCAGCGCTGCCGGTACTCGTACTCGCCGCTCAATTCTCCGGCCGTCTGATTGCGGACTACTCGCTGAGCATCAACGGCTGGCGCTCGGTCTGGTCGACGTCAGCCTGGACCGCCGTCTTCAACGTCTACTACCTGTCGTTCACGCTGCTCGCCCTCGGGCTGGTGTTTCGATTCTGGCGCAAGGCGAAACTCACGTACGAACGTAAGCAGGCCCGCATCATCCTCGTCGCCCTGTTTATCGCAACAGTGCTCGGGTCCATTACCGACATCTTCCTGACGCGCATTGCCGACTCGAGCATCCCGGAGCTGGCCGTGGTATTCATAACGCTCTGGGCGGGCGGAATCTACTACGCCGTAACCCGTTACGGCCTGATGAACGTGACGCCGCAGGCCGCAGCCGACGACATCCTCGCCACGATGCCGGATGCGCTCCTCCTGCTCGGCCCGGACGGCCGGTTCGTCCGCACCAACCAGGCCGCGCTCGACCTGTTCGGCTACCAGGCCGGAGAGCTCACGGACAGGCCGGCGGAACTCCTCTTTGCCGAACCGGCCACGTTCCAAGCCACGCTTGCCCGGACCACCGGCGGCGAGCCGGTCAGCGCGCTGGAGCTCGACTGTCGCACGCACGACGGCCTGGTTGTGCCGGTCAGCCTCTCGGGTCGGGTCATGCACGACCGCGGCGGAGAGCCTGTCGGCATTGTCCTCGTGCTGCATGACATCACCAAGCGCAAGCAGACCGAGGCGGCGCTGCGGGCGAACGAAGAGAGCTTTCGCGAGG
>CAIVTL010000255.1 GCA_903908785.1 Caldifarciminota bacterium
CTCTCGCTTCTCGCCTCTCGCCTCTCGCTTCTCGCCTCTCGCTTCTCGCCTCTCGCCCACCGTTCATCGTTGCTCTTGCGGCCTCCGCGCTCGTGGTCATTGCGCTTGTGCCCATCCGCAACTACATCGTCGCCCGCGACCCGGTGCTCTTCACCGCCCATTCCGGCATCAACTTCTACTACGGCAACAATCCCACGGCCGACGGCACGTGGCACCCGACCGCTGAACTGGAGAAAGGTGTGGGGTTCTCGCACGAACAGCTAAAGCGGGTCAGTCGAACCATCGATGGCCGGCAGGTTCGCTGGTCCGAAGCGTCAGCCTACTGGCTCGGCAAGGGCCTGCGCTTCATCACGAGGCAGCCCCTGGCCTGGCTGAAGCTGCTGGTCCGCAAGTTCCTGCTCTTCTTCAGCAACTACGAAGTGCCGAACGACTACTACCCGGAGACCGCTCGCGCCTCCTCGCTGCCGCTCAACCTGGCCTTCGTGAACTTCGGTCTGGTGCTTGCGCTTGGGCTCCTCGGCATGGTCTGGGCATGGCCGAAGCGCGGGCAGGCCCTGCCCGCCTATCTCTTCGTCGCCGCATACCTCGCATCCTCGCTTCTGTTCTACGTTCTCTCGCGGCTGCGCGCGCCGGTGGTTCCGTTTCTGCTCATGTTCGCGGGCTACGGCCTGAGCGAGTTGCTGCGCCGCCTGCGCGAGCGCAGGTTCGCAGCGGCAGGCCTTGCGTTCATGGGCGCAGCCGCAGTCTACGCCGGTTCCGCTCTCATCCCGGTGAGCAAAACCGGGTACACGGCCCAGGCCTGGACCCAGACCGGCAACATCTATCTTGAGCAGCACCAGGTCGGCCCGGCCATCGAAGCGCTCCGCCGCGCGCTCGCAGTTCAGCCCTCTGCGTATGGCGCGCGCTACAGCCTGGTCATGGCCCTTGCCGGCTCCGGGAAGGTGGGTGCAGCCGAAGCCGAGTTCGAGCAGCTGGCAGAATTCGCGGCTTCGTCATCCGAAGGGCGGCCGCTGGTCCGGCTCGCCTCGGCCCGCCTGGCCATCGCCCGCCGCGACTTCGCGCAGGCTGTCGCGCTTTACCGTTCCGCCCTCGCCGAGAATCCCGATGACGCGGAAACGAACTACATGCTCGGGCTCGTATACATCAGCATGGACAGCCTCGTGCCCGCGCGCGAGATGCTGGCCCGGGCCTTGGCGCTCGACCCCGGGCAGGATGCGGCCCGCACTGCCCTGAAGGCGGTCGAGTCGCGCCTGCCCCGCTAGCCCGAAGCCCCAAATCAGTGCAAGGGGAAAAGGGAAAGTGGAAATGACAAAGTCCGGATTCCGAACTTTGGAATTTCACCTTTCCACTTCGTCCTTTGGCGCTTGGTCATTCTCCACGTACTGACTCGCTTGACTTTCGGTCGGCGCGCCACTAGAACTTACTGTGCCCGCAGTCAAACCGACTCACCGCTGGCGGCTTCCCGCGCCGCCGGACGAAGACATTTCCGCGCTCAGCCGCGACCTCCAGCTCCCGGAACTGGCGGTGAACCTGCTGCGGCGCCGCGGCCACTCGACTGCCGACGACATCCGCGCATTCCTCGACCCTTCGCCCGGCCGGCTCCGCAAGCCCGACCTGCTGCCTGACATCACCCGCGCCACCGAGCGCATCATCGCCGCCATCAAACGCCACGAACGCATTCTCATCTACGGCGACTATGACGTCGACGGCGTGACCGGCACGGTCCTCTTGGTCTCGACCCTGAGCCGGCTCGGCGCCGACGTTCTCTACTACCTACCGCACCGCGAGGCCGAAGGCTACGGCTTCTCCGCTCAGGGTCTCCAGTTCGCAATCGCACAGGGCGCGAAGCTGATTGTCACGAACGACTGCGGCTCGTCCGACTACGATACGCTGGCCGCTGCCGCGAAAGCGGGCATCGACGTCATTGTCACCGACCACCACGAGCTGGCGAGAACGAAGAACGAAGAACGAGGAACGAAGAACGAGGAACGACTCCCGCAGGCGTTTGCGGTGGTGAACCCGAAGCGTTCGGATTCGGCCTACCCGTTCCGCGAACTGGCCGGGGTTGGCGTCGCGTTCAAGCTGGCCTGGAGCGTGCTCTCTGCCCTGAACCGGCCCCGGGAAGAACTCATCGCGCTGCTCGACCTCGTCGGCCTCGGCACCATCGCCGACATCGTGCCGCTGACCGACGAGAACCGCGTCCTCGCCCGCATCGGTCTCAACGCCATCCGGCACAGCCCGCGGCCCGGGCTGCAGGCGCTGCTCAAGGTCGCCGGCATCGCGGACAAGCCCCTCTCCGGCTACAGCATCGGGTTCATGCTCGGCCCGCGCCTCAATGCCGCGGGCCGCGTCGGCCACGCCGAACTGGCCGCGCGGCTGCTTCTGACCCCGGACCCGGCCGAAGCCGCAGCGCTCGCCGCTGAACTCGACGGGCTGAACCGCTCCCGCCAGGCGCTTGAAGAACGAATCCTCACGCAGGCAACCGCGCTGGTCGAAGCCGGGCGCCTCGCGGAACGCCGGGCGATTGTCGTCGCCGCCGAGGGCTGGCACCAAGGCGTCATCGGCATCGTCGCGGCCAAGCTGGTCGACCGCTTCTCTCGCCCCTGCATCGTGGTCGCGTTGAAGGACGACCGGGGCAAAGGTTCGGGCCGCTCGGTCACCGGCTTCGACCTCCATGCCGCGCTTCAATCCTGCGCCGAACACCTGCTCGCGTTCGGCGGACACAAGTACGCGGTGGGCCTGAGCCTCACGCGCGACCGGCTGCCCGGCTTCAGTTCGGCCCTTGCCGAGTACGCGGACGGGTTCCCTGGGGATGTCTTCGAACCGACGCTGCACATTGACGCGGTCGCACCGATTGCACAGATTGACGACGCCTTCGTTACTGCGCTGGAGAGGTTCGAGCCGTTCGGCCCGGACAATGCCGCACCGCTCTTTGCGTCGCTGGGCGTCGAGGTCGTCGGCTACCCGCGCAAGGTCGGCAAGAACCACCTGAAGCTCGCGGTCCGCGCCGGCGACCGCACGCTCGAAGCCATCGCCTGGGGCCGGAGCGCGGAAATCGTCAACCTGGGGGGGCTGTCCCCGCAGGGGGACTCTCCCCAAAACCTCATCGACATCTGTTACACGGTCGCGCGCCGGACCTACGCCGGCCGCACCTCCACGCAGCTCACGCTCCGCGACCTCCGAACCGCACAGGGAACCTGATGTCACCAGTCCCGCCCGACTGGCAGTTGAAATCGGACGACGGAATCGAGTGCTACGAATACTCGCCTGACCCGAAGCTGCTGATGGCCTTCTTCACTCGCCGCGGCGGCGTGTCGCACGGTGACTACGAATCACTCAACCTGTCATATGACGTCGGGGACAAGACCTACCACGTTGAAGAAAACTACGTCAGAGTCAGGCGGGCGCTCCGGCTGCCTGCCATTCTCACCGTGAGACAGAACCACTCGGACACGGTACTGCCCATCGCCTACGAACGAACGCCGGCGGAACTGCTTGAAGGCGACGCCTGCTTCACCGACCGACCCGGCTTCGGCCTCGGGCTGAAAGTCGCCGACTGCCTGCCGGTGTACATCTACGCCGCCGACTCAAGCTGCATCGGCATCGCCCACTGCGGCTGGCGCGGCCTCGTCGCCGGCATCGCCGA
>CAIVTL010000256.1 GCA_903908785.1 Caldifarciminota bacterium
GATGAAGACGTAAGCGAAGAGCGAGTAGAACAGGACCTGGAAGATGGAGTTGAACGCGACAAGCCCGGCCGCGTACTCGCGGTCACCGCAGGCAAGGTCGTTCCAGACGATGACCATGGCGATGCAGCGGGCAAGGCCGATGAGGATGAGCCCGGTCATGTACTCGGGGTAGCCGCGTAGGAAGGTGATGGCGAGGAAGAACATCAGCACCGGGCCGATGACCCAGTTCTGCACCAGCGAGAGGAGCAGTACGCGCCAGTTGCGGAAGACGCGGCCGAGTTCCTCGTACCGCACCTTGGCCAGCGGCGGGTACATCATCAGGATGAGGCCGACCGCAATGGGGATGGATGTCGTGCCGACCTGGAACAGCGTGACGAAGCCCGTCACCTGCGGCACGAAGTAGCCGAGGCCGACGCCCAGTGCCATCGCCGCGAATATCCAGACCGTCAGGAACCGGTCGAGGAACGGCAGCCGCTGTTTCTCAGTCACGCTTAGTCACCGCGCAGGAGTGCGGGGTACGGGCAATTGCCGCCACACGGGCGGCCTATTTCTTGCCTCAGCCGCCGGGCGTGCCCATGACCCCGGCCTTCACCGAGTCCGCGGGGAGGTTGAGCGCGGAGGCGACTTTCTCGGTCACGTGCTCCCAGACCGGCGAGCCGCTGTACACAAGGTTGCCGTCCGCGTCGAGAAGCACGGCGGTCGGTACAAACTGGATGTTCCAGCGGTCCTGCGTGGTCTTGCCGGCGTCATAGACGACGGTCGCGCCGGCGACGCCCTGGCCGTAGAAGCTTTTCGTCCTGGCTTCCGGGTCGCCGATGTTGACGAGCACCGTTGGCACGCCACGCTTGTTCAGGGCGGCGGCGACGGCGGGGATATCCTTCGCGGCCGCGGCCGAGAACGGGCAGTAGGTATCCACGAACAGGAGCAGGAGTCCGTTTTTGCCTCGGTAGTCGCGGAGCGACTTCAACGTCCCGTCAAGAGCCGGCAGTTTGGTCGCGGCCAGCAGCGCGGGCACGTCGAGCTGGACCGTGCCGAACTGCGGCGCGGCCGGGCCCGCATCGGTCTTCTCAGAATTGAGCTTCCCGGCCCACTCGGCAAGGTCCTTCTCCGAGGGCTGGCCGCCGCGATAGCGTACCCGGCCGAACTTGTCGAGCAGGGCGAAGCGCGGATACACGGTGGTGCCGAGGGCGTTGGCAACGGCCATCGCCGTGTCGCGAACGACCGGGAACCCCAGCGTCTTGGCTGCGTAGTAGCCGTCGAAGGTCTGTTTGTCCGGAGTGGGCTCGAGCCGCAGGAAGGCGAGGCCCGGGAGGGCGTTCCGGCGCTGCCATTCGGCCATGGAGTCGAGGCCGCTGCCGCTCAACTGGCATCCAATCATGCCGAACTCTACCAGCACCACGCGGCCCTCAAGCTGGTGCGTCTTGAGCATCGACGCCACCGGGGAATCGGTGCCGGGCTGCGGTTGAGCCGTCTTGCCGGGCGAGCCGCACGCGGCCACCAGCAGCGCGATAGAACAGAGTACGAACGGGAGTAGTTGTTTCATGATTGCTCCTCAGACAGGTTTGCGGGTCCTGGGTTCGATGCGATGACTGATTGCGCCGCAGCAAGGATTGCGTCCATTGTGCCGCAGGCTGGTTCGCTCAAGGCGCGACATCCAGCCACGCTACTTGCCTCCGCCGAGCAGCTTCTTCAGTTCGTCCTTCGACGGGACCTTGCCCTGCGAGGCGACTTTGCCGTCTATGACAAGCCCGGGTGTCATCAGGACGCCCAGGGCGGCGATTTCCTTCAGGTCGGTGACGTGCTCGACGTTGGCGGCGATGCCCAACTCGGCGAGCGCATCCTTGACGCGCTTCTCAAGTTCATTACAGCGGGCACAGCCGATGCCCAGTACTCTGATTTCCATATGTCCTCCTAACGAATGACCGCGTTAAACAGATAGCCGACGAATACTATCGCGAGTGCGACAACGCCGAAGTAGATAGCCAGCAGCCGGGGTTTCATCACCCGACGGAGGATGATTGCCTCGGGCAGCGACAGCGCGGTAACGGCCATCATCAGCGCCAGCGCCGTGCCGATGGGGACACCTTTGGCCGTGAGCGCCTGGACAATCGGTATAGTGCCGGCGGCATTGGAGTACAGCGGCACGCCGATAAGCACGGCAATCGGCACCGCGAACGGGTTGCCGCGCCCGGCGACCTTTGCCAGCCAGTTTACCGGCACGTAGCCGTGAATCAGCGCGCCGGCGCCCACGCCGACCAGGACCCACGGGCCGACCTTCTTAAGTATCTCCCCGGTGTACGCCCACGCGTCGGTCGCGCGCTGTCGGAACGTCGGCCGGACGTAGTCGGCCGCGCCGACCTTTATCTGGTAGACGTATTCCTCGACAAAGCGTTCGAGCTTCAGTTGGCCAAGGATGATGCCGGCGACGATGGCAATGCCCACGCCGCTCGCGATGTACAGGACCGCGACCTTCCAACCGAAGAGGCCGAGCAGCATGATCAGCGCGACTTCGTTCACCGTGGGCGACGAAATGAGGAACGACAGGGTCACCCCGAGCGGAATCCCGGCTTCAAGGAAGCCGATGAAGAGTGGAACCGCCGAGCACGAACAGAACGGCGTGACGATGCCCAGCAGCGCGGCGAGGATGTTGCCGACCCAACTCCGCTTGCGGCCGAGGATCTGACGAGTCTTCTCCGGCGGGAAGAAGCTGCGGATTACCGACACCACGAAGATGATGGCCGTGAGCAGCAGGAGTATCTTGATGACGTCGTAGATGAAGAAGTCGAGCGCGTCGGCGAGGTGCGCGCCCGCGCGTAGGCCGAACCAGCGATAGACCAGCAGGTCGGCAAGCTGCTTCAGCAGATCGGGCATGGGTTATTGGTCGGCGCTACGCGCCGACGGTCACTTGCCTCATGTGCCCCCGGTCGCCGGTGCCGGCTTGGGCGCCTCGCCACCGGAGACCACCGGGAAGCCAAAGGCCTTGAACTTCGCGACGATCGAGTCGCGCGGATAGACGCCGACATGGCGGAAGAGTTCCTTGCCGCCGGCATCAATGAAGACCTGCGTCGGAATCGTCACGATGCGGAACTGCTGGGTACGCTCCTTGTCCTCGTAGACGTTGATGATGCGAATGTCGACCTTGCCCTTGTAGTCGGCCATCATCGGGTCGAGGATTTCCTTCATTGTCTTGCAGGGCAGGCAGCTCACCGACCCGAAGTCCCACATCTTGGGCAGTTCCTTCGGTTTCTCGGCCACGTTCGCCTGCTTGTCAGGTACGGCGGGCTTCGGCTTCGATGCGGTGTCAGCGCGGACGGCAGCCGCCGCGGTCGAGTTCGAGTCCGGTGTGAGCGTCGTGGCACAGACAGCGCCGGTCTGCGCCGTCGTGTCCGGCTTCGCCGCAACCGGCTTCTTTGCACCGCCGCCGCAACCCGGCTGCGTCATCAGCGCCCATCCGGCCACTATGATTGTCAGCAGCAGTTCCTTAGTCCTCACTTCAATCTCCTATCGTTTGAAGATGTCATACGCGAAATACGCGGC
>CAIVTL010000257.1 GCA_903908785.1 Caldifarciminota bacterium
GGAACTCACCCACGACCTTGAACCCTTTGGCCACGAGCAGCGTGCGGAACTTCCCGGTCCAGTCCTTGCCGGACGCGCAGGTCGAGAACACAAACGCCTTCTGACCTTTGCGGTCTGCCGGCCCCGTGGCCAGGGCGGTGAGCTCCCGGTGCACGTTATACCCGTTGATGGCCGAACCGAACCCGACGAGGTCAAACCCGTCCAGGTCCTCGGGCCGCGTGTCCGCCAGCTTCTTGACCTCGGCCCCGAGCTCCGCACCGATGGCCAGCGCTACCTTCTCGGTGTTCATGTGGTGTCTCGAACTGTACGTGATAAGTACCTTCATCGCGGGATTGTAGGATGCCCGCAGGCGCGTGTCAAGTTGGCCTGCCTGGGGGCGAAGGGGAAAGTGGAAAGGACGAATGACAAAGCAAAGGGAAAAGGGGAAATGGCAAGGTGGGGTTGGGACTCCGGTGCGCTGAGAGCGGCCGCCGATTCCAGGTTTGGGATTTGGAGCTTCCGCGAAGCGGCCGAACCGCCAAGACCGAGCCGGGGTACACCCCAAAGGTCCTGAGTCTGGGTCATTGAGTCATTGAGGCTTGTTTGTGAATCGGGACTTGGTGCTTGTCTGGGACTTGAGGTTTGGGCTTTGGAGTTTTGAGTTTCCCCGGATGCCTGGTGGCGGCATTCCATCTCGGTTCCGGGGCCGCATGGTTGTGCTTGACAGGGGACGGGTTCGGTTTAGGCTTGAGGTACTATGACTAAGAGATTGATTGCCGCTGGATTCGGGCTGGCGCTGCTCCTGGCGTGCGATCGGCAGGCGCCTGCCGACTACTTTCCTCTAAAGCAAGGGCAGCAGCGGGCGATGAGGGTGTTCACGCGGATGGTCGCGGGCACCGACACGACCGAGACGACCGAGGTGAGGGTGGTCGAGGTTGTCCGCGGGTTGAAGGACGTGCCCGGAATGGGCAAGTGCTGGGTCGTGGAGTCGCCGCGCGATACGGGCCGTCCGGTCTATGCGTTCTTCCGGAAGCACGATGACGGTATCATCCAGCTCATGCAGACGGATACGACTAAGCCGCCGGTCGAGATGCTCTATCTTGCCCTGCCGCTGGTCAAGGGGCTGAAGTGGTATGACACCAAGGCGCAACACGAAATGATGGAGGTTATCGCGCAGGAGACGGTGAAAGTGCGGGCAGGCACCTATCCTGACTGCTATGTCGTCGTCGTGAAGAGCACGCACGCGGATTGGAGCATGACGCAGTGGCTGGCCCCGAATGTCGGGGCGGTGAAGTGGGAGAACCGCGCGGCCTGGACCGACAAAGACGGCGCGAAGCATGAGATGTTGAAGGTGGCCGAACTTGTGGCATTGAAGATTCCGCCAGACTCCGGCAAGTAGGCCGGCCCGGTTTTGAAGCTCCGGGACGGCGCCGCAGAGCGGGCCCCGCTTAATCTGAAGCGGCCGGCGGTCGCGATTGGCCTGTGCGCGCTCGTCGCGGCACTTGTCTACCTTCCGACGCTCAGGTATCAACTGGTCTGGGACGACGTAGACATCATAGTTCAGAATGAGTCGTCGCCGTTGCAGGCATTTTCCCATTCTTTCTGGTACGGCGGCGGGGCCGGGATTCTCGGCAAGGACCCGTACTACCGGCCGCTGGCGAATTTCAGCCTCGGCATTGACGAACTTGTGGCCGGGCATCACGCGTGGTACTTCCACCTGGTCAATCTGCTCCTGCACGCGGCCGTGGTGGGGCTGGTCGGTGTCGTGGTCTGGGAGGTTTTCAGCTCGTTCTGGCTGGTGTTGGTGGCCGGCATGGTCTGTGCGCTGCATCCCCTGGCCGCGGACAGCGTGGCGTATGTCAGCGGCCGCACCGACCTCCTGGCGTGCGCCGGGTTGCTTTCCGCCCTGCTTGGGCTGCTTCGGTTACAGAAGCGGCATGACTGGCGCGCGGTCTTTCTGATGTGGGCCGGGTTCGCGGTCGCGGTGCTGTCCAAGGAGACGGCGGTCATGTTTGCGGTCGTGGTCGGCGTCTTTCTGCTGGTACGCGGGTTCAAACGAATGCACCGGCGTGACGGCGTGGCGCTGGTCGGCGTGCTCGTGCTGTTGGGGGCGTATCTCGGCGCGCGGTACGCCGTGCTGGGAAGCGTGGTCGGCACGGCGGTTGGGGGCAGCATCGGGGCGTACGTGCTGCTTTCGCTGAGCGATTTCGGTCGGCTGCTGCTGCTCTCGGTTCTGCCGCTGGGGCAGGGAGTGTTCCGGTGGACGCCGGCCGGGCTCGGCGGCTTGACGTTGTCTGCCGCGCCGGGGATACTGTACCTGGCGTCGCCGTTCGCATTGAAGCCGATGCGCCGGTCCGGTTCGGTCGGGCTCGCGTGGCTGTGGGGAGCGGCGATGCTGCTGCCGTTTGCCGGTCTTGCCGGGTTCGGCCCGGTCGGCAGGCTATTGTACGTGCCGGGCATCGGGTTCGTCCTGCTTGCTTTGCTCGCCGGTCGCGGACTGGCCCGGCGCAGCAGGGCAGGCGGGCGGTTCGCGGTCGGCCTGGCGCTGGCGTATTGCGGTCTGCTGGCGCTACTGGTTCTGCCGCAGCGGATGAGAGTCTGGAAGGACGGCTACACGTTGTTCCATCAGATGATGCAGGAGGCGCCGGCATATCCGGCGGGCCACTTCAATTACGCTTTCGAGTTGCGCCGGCGCGGGGACATCGACGGTGCGGTCGCCGAGTACCGGAGGGCGATTGCGCTGGACCCGGGCATGGCTCTGGCGTATTCGAATCTCGGCGCGCTGCTACAGTCGAAGGGCGAACTGGCAGAGGCCGAGTCGCTGTACCGAAGAACGATTGAACTCCGGCCAGAGTACGCGCTCGCGTGGAACAACCTCGGTATCGTTCGCTACAAGCGGGGCGACGGAACGGGCGCGGTGCAGGCGTTCCGCCGGGCAATCGAACTCAAGCCGGATGATGCGGGTTCGGTGTACAACCTCGGCCGAATCTACCAGCAGGCGGAGATGGCGGATTCGGCCAAGGTCATGTTCGAGCGGGCGTATCGACTCGAACCGGGTAACCCGCAAATCCGTGCCTCGTACGAGCAGACCCACGGTCCGCAGCCGTAGGCCGTACGACCTACCGGCGGGGCAGGGCGCGCAGGACGCGCAAGTCAAAGTGCAAAATGCAAATATCTAAGGGTCAAGATGCCCCGAAGCGGAGTCTGCCACGAAGACACCGGTCATGCGCTCGGGGCCCGCAATTCGTAACGCGCAACCCGCAACTCGCATCTCGTCCACACTTGACTGATCGCCGTCCTTGTGCTCTAATTATTACGTGTCTCTTAGAAAAGGAGGACTGCCAATGGCAATCAACGCCGCCAAGAGACCAGTCTCAGAAGACAATCCCGCCGAAGGCAACCAGGACCCGCTCGACCTGGTGGTGCGCAGCAGCACCAAATCGGTCGAGCAGCACATGACGCGGGCCAAGGTGCATGACTACATCAGGGACGACCGGGAGGAAGCTGAGCGGGTCGTCCGTGAGGACATGGAAAGGAGCAAGAAGACCAGTCCGTAGGCCTTTCGGTTTGTCCGTCTTTTATCCCCCGGCGCCGAAAAGCGCCGGGCCTCTCTTCCGGGCGGATTTGGCGGGGTTCGTGGCGGGTTGTGGATAACTGTTCACTGCCGGAGTTGCTGTCACCGTCGGAAACTGCAATTCAAGTGTTGACAAGTGACGCTATTTGGCTATATTGTCCAGCTTTCGCGGGATGGCGACCGGGCCAAATTAGCGGCCCCTTTCACAACCGGCTGAAGCGGAAAGGCTGACGAGCAAGACTCGAGGATTTTTCTGTAACGTGAGAATGCTATGAGTTTGATAAGAAGCGCAAAGAAGATACGCATTAAGCTGAAGGCGTACGACCACCGTATCCTGGACCAGAGCGCCAAGGATATTGTGGACGTCGCGAAGCGGACCGGGGCCCAGGTTTCCGGGCCGGTGCCGCTGCCGACCAA
>CAIVTL010000258.1 GCA_903908785.1 Caldifarciminota bacterium
ACAAAGGACAAAGCAACACGGAAAGAGGAAAGTGGAAATGACGAACTCGGACTTTGGACTTTCCCTTTTCCCATTTGCTTTGTCCCTAGTCCTTACTACTTTGTCCAAAGGTCCGGCCGTGCGGGCGTCTTCGTGCGGAAGGGGAGAGGGTCGCACCAGCCGGCAGCTCCAGCCAGGCAGACTTGCGACTGGTCACCAATCCGCTTACCGTTGCTACCTTCCGGTCCTGGCGGGGTTCACGGCAGCGACCATCGCAAGACCCAGCTTTCAACGCCATCCGACTCGCGGACCTGGTTCGCCCCGGTCCGACCTCATGACGCCCTTTCAATCCCGCATAGGCGGGTTTCGGGTTATAGGGGACCGCCGACCCCCCATCTAGCACGACCGGACCAGAACGCTAGCGTAAAGCCTGTTCGCGGAGGAGTAGGCTCACGCTTTGGCTTCCTCGCGGCTAATGACCCTGCTCCCTCAGCTTCTTAGAGGTCTCAAATGCCGACAAAGCCTTGTCCTTCTGATTGATTTCCGGGCTCCGGTAGCAGATGCCGAGGTTCTGGAACGCGTCCGAGTTCTTCGGTTCCAGCTTGGTGGCAATCAGCAGGTTGACAATGGCCTTCTCGTAACGTGCCTTGGCCGCGTCCTTCTTGCCCGCGTCCGACAGCGTGGTGGCCAGCCCGGTCTGGCTTGAACCCAGCCAGAGGAACGCCTGTTCCATCAGTCGGGGCTGCTCCAGGCTCAGAAACATGCCCGCAGTGTCGGCCGGGGTCGCCGGGCCGGTCGGCTTCTTGGTCTTGAGGTCCGGGAAGTACAGCCAGCTATAGCCCACGTTCTTGCGGCCACGGGCCATGAGGACCGAGTCGACCTTGCCGGCGAGGAGTCCGCTGATCTGCACGTACCCGCTTTCGGCCGCAGATGGCGTGACGAGCGTCAGTACCGAGTCGAGCCAGGGCTGCGGCAACAGGCTGATTCCTGCGACCGCGCCGTCAACGACCGTCTGAAGTGAAATCTCGGCCAGGCTGTCCCGCTTGCCTTGATATTGGGTTATCCCCAGGTCAAAGAGCGACGTGAAGTCCGAGGAGTCGTATTCTACCGCCCGGCCGAACAGCGCCTCGGCCCTGGCCCGGAATCGCTCCGACGTGTCAGCCCTGGTCTCAGCCGCGGCGCGCAGCATGGCCGTGCCGGCGCGCGAACTGGCCACGTTCAGGTTGTTGGCAGCGTAAAAGAGCTTGCCGGCGGTCTGCGCGACCTCAACCAACTGCTTGGCCGCGTTCAGGTCGGTTTCGATATAGCGTTTCAGTTCAGCCTGGTCCTGGCGTCGACTCTTCTCAATCAGCCGCCAGACAACCTCATGCAGCTTGGCCGGGTCGTTCAGTTTGAGTTGTTTCGCGAGCGTGGCCTGGGCCTCGCCAAAGCGCTTCTCGTAGGATTTGATGGCCTCATCATAATAGTATCCGGCCGAATCCCAACGGACGACTTCTTCCTGTTCGGATGCCCAGAGGCTGTCCGGCTTTTGCAGGAAGTACAGGCCGAGCAGGCTGTACGCCTCCGGAGCACCCGCGTCCAGCTTGAGCAGGTCGCCGGCGATGACGCGCATCTCGTCATACCGTCCGAGCGCCGAGTAGATGTTGGCGACGAGCGCATAGGTTTGGGGTCTGGACGGGTCAACTCTAAGAGCGGCGAGCGCGTACTTCAGCGCGGCTTCGAAGGCTCCGGCATTGTAGCTGTCGCGCGTCGCGCTGATGAGCGCGGTCCACGAAAGGAACTGCCACGGCTCGTTGGCCCGGATCTTGGCGGCAAGCATCGTATCCTTCTCCATCGCAGTCAGGAAGTGGTCGGCGGCAGCGCCGTAATTGTGCAACTCCGATTCGGAGAGCCCCAGCCAGAAGTGAACCTGGCTGAGTGCCGTATTGTCGGCGGTCGCGCCGAACTGAGTCAGCGCTTTGGTGAACTGCTCCTTGGCGCGGTCATAGCGCTGGCCCTCATAGTGTATCCGGCCGCCACGCATCAGGGCGTCAAGCGGAACCTGCTGCGCAGCCGCCGGCAACGCCAGCATGGCAGTCAGCAAAATAATCGTCAAACCTGGCCTGCGGAAAATTGGCATTATGGTCCTCCTTAGACCTGCAGAATAGCCGTGGGGAATGATAGCCATTTCAGTGGTGCTGTCAACTTGCGAGGCGGCGCGGG
Organism: Caldifarciminota bacterium; assembly: GCA_903908785.1. Lineage (GTDB taxonomy): Bacteria > Hydrothermota > Tepidihabitantia > Tepidihabitantales > Tepidihabitantaceae > UBA2258. Next base: position 2,182 of record CAIVTL010000258.1, read on the forward strand.
CCGCCTCGTGGCGTTTGACTTTCATGCGCTTGCAGCTATATTAACCCAACGTGTCCCGCGACGATTCTGTAGTACCAGTTTACATCGAGGACGAGGTCCGCAAGTCCTTCCTCGATTATGCCATGTCGGTCATCGTGGCGCGGGCGTTGCCCGACGTCCGTGACGGCTTAAAGCCGGTCCAGCGGCGTATCTTGTTCGCAATGAACGAGATGGGTCTTATCCCGACCCGGGCGACCCGCAAGTCCGCGACCGTGGTCGGCGACGTGCTGGGCAAGTACCATCCCCATGGCGATGCCTCGGTCTATGATGCGATGGTGCGGATGGCGCAGACGTTCTCGCTCCGCTACCCGCTGGTCCACGGCCAGGGCAACTTCGGTTCGGTTGACGGCGATGCGGCCGCCGCGTACCGTTACACCGAAGCCAAGCTCTCGCCGCTTGCCACCGAACTGCTCCGCGACCTCGACAAGGACACGGTTGACTTTCGGCCCAACTTCGACGAGCGACTCAAGGAGCCGACAGTGCTGCCCGCCGCGTTTCCGAACCTGCTGGCCAACGGCGCGGCCGGCATCGCGGTCGGCATGGCGACCAACATCCCGCCCCACAACCTCGGCGAGTTGATTGACGCCCTGATGTTGCTGATTGACGACCCGAAGACCGAGGCCCGGGAACTGATGAAGAAGGTGCGCGGGCCGGACTTCCCGACCGGCGCGACCATCGTCGGCGTCGAGGGCATCAAGCAGGCCTATGAGACCGGCCGCGGCACCATCTCCATGCGCGGCACGGTGGCGTTCGAAGAGGTCAAGGCGGGCAAGGATCGCCTCATCGTCAGCGAGATTCCGTACCAGGTCAACAAGACGACGCTCATCGAGCGTATCGCGCAACTGGTGCGCGACAAGAAGATACAGGGCATCGCCGACCTGCGCGACGAGTCGGACCGCGACGGCATGCGCATCGTACTCGACCTCAAGCGCGACGCGGTCAAGGAAGTCGTTCTCAACCAGCTCTACAAGCATACTGAACTCCAGTCGTCCTTCGGCATCATCCTGCTCGTGTTGGTGGACGGTCAGCCCCGGACCCTGGGCCTGAAGCCGCTGCTCGAAGAGTTCCTCAAGTTCCGGTTCGAGACCGTGACCCGCCGGACCCGGTTCGAGCTGAACCGGGCCGAGGAGCGCGCCCACATTCTCGAAGGGCTGAAGATTGCTCTGAAGAACATCGACGCGGTCATCGAGCTTATCAAGAAGTCCAAGGACACCGAGTCCGCGCGCCAGGGCCTGATGGCGAAGTTTAAGCTGTCGGAGCGGCAGGCCGATGCCATCCTCGAGATGCGCCTGGCCCGTCTGACCGGGCTGGAACGCGAGAAGATAGACGCCGAATACAAAGACTTGATAAAGGAAATCAGCCGCCTCAGGAACCTGCTCGACTCGCGCGTTGCGATGATGGGTGAGATTCGGAACGAGTTGGCCGAGGTCAAGCGGCGCTACGCGGATGAGCGCCGGACCAAGATTATCCGGGGTGAGGCCGAGGAGTTTTCAATCGAGGACCTCATCAAGGAAGAGGACATGGCCGTGACCGTCACCCATCGCGGCTACATCAAGCGGATGGCGGTGTCGGTCTACCGGCGGCAGGGGAGAGGCGGACAGGGCCGGACCGGCGTTTCGGTGCAGGAAGAGGACTTTGTCGAAGGCCTGTTCATCGCCTCGACCCACGACTACATGTTGTTCTTTACGGACAAGGGCCGCTGCTACTGGCAGAAGGTCTACGAGATACCCGAAGGTTCGCACGCGGCCAAGGGCCGGTCAATTGCCAACCTCGTGGAGATGGAAAAGGACGAGGTGACTACGTCGTACCTGGCCGTTCGCGACTTCTCGGCCAAGCAGTTCGTCTTCTTCGTCACCCGCATGGGCAAGATTAAGCGGGTCACGCTTGACCAGTTCGCCAACCCGCGGCGCAAGGGCATCATCGCCATGGGAGTCGACAAAGGCGATGCGCTGGTTACGACGCTCCTGACCTCGGGCAAGGACGACATCCTGCTCGTCACCCGTGACGGCCAGAGCATCCGGTTCCACGAGAAGGACTCGCGCGACATGGGGCGGAACGCGGCGGGAGTACGCGGCGTCCGACTCGCCAAGAGCGATTCGGTTATCGGCGCGGTCATCGTGCGCGAGAACCAGTCGTTGCTTACCGTGTTCGAGAACGGCTACGGCAAACGGACCATCTTCGAAGAGTTCCGGGTTCAGAGTCGCGGCGGTTCCGGTATCATCGCGGCCAAACCGGTCGAGAAATCGGGCCAGCTCGCCGCGGCGAAAGCGTGCAGCGACTCATCCGAGGTTATCCTCACGTCGAAGCAAGGCATCGTCATCCGCGTCAACTGCTCGGAAATCCGCAAGTGCGGACGTGCCACTACCGGCGTCAGGGTAATGGCGGTCGACAAAGGTGACGCGGTCGTGGACGTCGCGCTCATCGAAGAAGAATCTCAGCTTCCGGCTGAGAAACAGTAAGCCCCACGCCGCGAGGACGTGGAAATCTCAAGCACCAAACGCCGAACTCCAGACAAACCCCAAACCCTAAACCCTGAACCCCACCTTACGGATGTTCTGTGCCGCCTGCTTCCGGTCGCCTTCTGCGCCCTGCTCGTCGCCGGTTCGCTGCAATGCGCCCGGCAGGCGGTGAACCCGTCCTCAGGGCCCGTTCGCGTCTTTGTCACCGATGCCCGCCTTGACCGGTTCCCGGCCTACGCGGCCGAGGTCAGGGCGCGCCAGGCAATCAGCCCGACCATCTGGCTGGTTACTGGTGACCTGTTTGCAGACCAGCAGCTCACCGCCCTGACTGACGGTGCGGCCCAACTGACCCTGCTCAACCGGGCCGGCGTGGACGCCGTGGTACTTACTCCGGACTGGCTCTCGTTCGGCCTGCCCCGGCTGGGCCAGATGGTTTCGCAGGCCCGGTTCTACGAACTCTCAGCCAGTCTGCTCGACGCAACCGGCTCAACCCTCGGCCATCCCTTCATGGTCAGAAAGAACGGTTCAGCGAATCTCGCGCTTACCGGCCTTGCCCTCGACTCTTCAAACGTCCTGACGCGCATGGCCGGCGTCCGCTATGCGGCGCCGGACTTTGCTGCCCGCAAGGCCTTGGCCCTGATGCGCCAGCGGGCGTACTTCGTCGGCGTGATGGTCGAACCCAACGGGCGGGGTTCCAGGGTTCAGGGGTTCAAGGGTTCTGGCCCGAGAACCCCGGAACCCCAGCCCCCCCGAACTCTTTCCGCTTGGGACGCGGACTTCACGGTCAACTTCGGTGCGTCCGAGCAGTTTTCCATGGCCCCTGCAGACAGTCCGAATCAGGTCAACTCCTACGACGTTTCAGTCGACGCCGGGCGGGTGTCAGCAAGAACGTCTGTCCTCGACCCGCTCAAGCCCGACTCGACCGTCGCGCTGGTTCTCGATTCCGTACAGAAGGCGGTTGACTCCGTTTCCTCTTTGCCATTTCCCCTTTCCTCTTCCCGTGGTGGCCCCTGGACTTCGGCACGCCTGAGCGACGCACTGGTCAAGGGCGCATTCGCGGCAAAGCTGGCCGATGGTTTCCTGTGCGACTCGCTGTTCGTCGCCGACTTCAAAGAGCCGAAGGATGTCGGGACTCTCGTCAGCCTGTTGCGCGACCCGGGCCGGCTCGCAATCCTGGCCGTGACGGGTGAGGTCCTGTCCGGCTGGCCGGAAGAACTAGTGCTTCGGCCCGGTCTGTCCCGCGCCGCGCTCTCCCGCGGCCTGACCTACCGCATCGCCACGACCGTTGAGTATCTCCAGCGCCACCCGCAACTGGCCGCGACCGGCTTCGAACTCTCGGCCCGGCCGCTCTGGACAATCGGCCGGGATATCCTAGAATCTGGCCAAGTCAAATGAGCAGTTTCGTCAAGCGGTTCAAGCCCGGCCGGTTCATCTGGACCGCGCTGGTCACGCTCTACTTCCTCACGTTCTTCACCAACTTCTTCCGGGACGCGATACCGGACCGCATGACCCTGCCCGTGCTCTTTGCCTATGTATTCGTCCTGTGGCTGTCGCTCGAGTACTACTTCGGCTCGCCGTTCTTCCAGTCCGGTGCGGTCGAGCACTCGGCGTTCTGGCGCGGCATCTTCGCCTTCTTTGTCTATCCCTTCCTTGCCTATCTCGGCGCGGATTTCATCTGGTGGCACTGGACCCAGATTCCGGTCCCGGTCGCGGTCACCGGGTTCCTCGGCCTGGTCGTGTTCGGCATTGGCACTTATGTCCGGTTGGGCACGCTCTTCGACATCCTCAAGATTGCGCAGGTGCGGCCTCCGGTCCGGGGAAGCAAAGAAGAGACTCTCGTGTTGCCGGAGAAGCGGTTTGTCGGGCTGCGGTTCCAGAGACTCGCTCGGCACCCGCTCTACTTAGCCACGTTCATCCA
>CAIVTL010000259.1 GCA_903908785.1 Caldifarciminota bacterium
GGGAGGAATCGGCCGGCAGAGCGACTTCCTGACCATCATCGCCCACCCGTAGACGCCAACCGCAGCCCCCAGTCGGCCCTCAAACTCCTTCAGCCAGTTCTCGTAGCGGTCCCACAGCCCTTCCGCCGCGTGACCATCCTTGTTGATCCGCTGGTAGCGGAACAAGAGCACCCCCACCTTCTCATCCCGAAATCGGTCAACGGCAAGGCGCAGCGCATCCGGCGCCAGCAACACGTCGGCGTCGGTGAAAAGGATAAGCTCGCCTTGCGCCTTCGCAACCAGCATGTTCAGAACCGCCGATTTGCCCATTCTTTGGTCCACGGCGCACAATCCGACGCCCCGGTCGGCGAACGCGCTCGCGATCTCGTTCGTCCGGTCGGTGACGGCGTCCGTCCCGACGAGTATCTCGACCTTCTCACGCGGGTACTCCAGTTCCAGGCAGTTCTGCAGCTTCGCTCCAATACTCAATTCCTCGTTCCAGGCGGCGATGGCAATGGTCACCCGCGGCAGGTCGGCATAAGGCGGGGGCTCCGGCCTCTTCCTCCGCAACCGGACGGCAAGCAACAGGAAGACGGGGAACCCGAACCAGTTGTAGACCATCAGCGCCAGCGGAACCCAGAAGAGCAGGATGGCGAGGAGCGTGAACACGGGCTAGCTACCTCCAGCCTTCTTGTCACTCATCACTATTCACTCCCCTTCGCCCGGCTGATGAACCGGCGATAGACCTCGACGTGACGGGCAGCGCATGCCTCCCACGTGAACCGCTTTGCCTGGGCGAGACCGAGACTGACACGTGCGGCGCGTTGCCGCTCGCCGGTCAGCAACTGCACCAGCGCCTGTGTCATGGCGCCGACGTCGCCCGGCGGAATAAGTACTGCAGCATCGCCGCCGACCTCCGGCAACGACGAGGCATTCGAGGTTATCACCGGCGTGCCGCAGGCCATGGCCTCGAGCACCGGCATGCCGAAACCCTCGTACCACGAAGGATAGACCGCGCATCTCGCCAGAGTGTAGAGCGGGGCGATGAATTCCTGCGGTACATACCCCAGGAATTTCACCCGCTCGCCGATGCCGAGCTCGGCAACGACTCGCCTGACGTTATCCGCGCCGCGTCCTCCCTCCCCGGCCAGAACCACACAGTCAACAAGGTCTCGCTTGAGTACGGCGGCCGCCGCGACCATCAGCGGCTCCAGCCGCTTCTGGCGCTCGACTGCGCCGACATAGAGGATAAACCTGCCGGGCAGGCCGAAGCGCTCCCGCGTCCGCTCGAGCCGGGCCGCATCCGTGACCGGCGCGAAGTCGGCATCCACTCCCAGGTGGATTGTCGTGACCATTCCCGGCGGGACGCCGATGAGACTCACGATATCCGACTTCGAGGACTCGGAATCGGTAATCAAGTGGACTACCTTCCTCGCCACCCTTGGCACGAGCAACCTGTGATACAGCGTGTGGAACGGCGCAAGCGTGCCCGGCACGCGCCGGTAAACGAGATCGTGAATCGTAGCCACAGCAGGACAGCTTCCGACCATTGGCACGGCGACATTGGTGCCGTGGA
>CAIVTL010000260.1 GCA_903908785.1 Caldifarciminota bacterium
CAGGTTCAGCCCGGCCAGCGCGTGAATCGTCTCGCTGCCCCGATGGTAGCTCCGCCACAGGTCGCGCGCCTCCAACAACGGATTTTGGGTTTTGGGTTTTGGGTTTTGGGTTGCTGCGCCTAGGCCTACGGCTGTGTTGTCTGTTCTCTGTTCCCCTTGGCGCTCTTGGCGTCCTTGGCGGTTTTCCTCTTCGCCGGCTTGGCTCTTGACTTCGTCAAACAACATTGCCATCTTCCAATCTTACAACCCGCGTAAACCGGGACTCCAGGCTCAGGTCATGTGTTGCCACAATCACTGTCAGTCCGGAATCCCGGTTTAGAGCCAGAAGGAGGTTGAAGATGCCATCGCGGGTTACAGTATCAAGGTTGCCGGTGGGTTCATCGGCCAACAATAGTCTGGGGCTGTTCACGAGCGCGCGGGCCACCGCCACCCGTTGCATCTCTCCGCCGGAAAGTTCGGAAGGCTTGTGAGTCATGCGCTGCCCGAGCCCGACCAGCTTCAGCAGTTCTGCTGCACGTTGCCGGCTTGGGACACGATCCGAAATCGCCGAGCCGATTTCGGTCATGTCCCGCGCCTTACCCCACATCGTAGGCAGGAGGACATTTTCGAGTGCGGTCAATGTCGGCATCAGGTAGAACTCCTGGAACACAAACCCGATGTTCTTGCGCCGGAGCGCGTCGAAGCGAACGCCGCGCCGGGCCGTGTCGTGTCCGAGTACGCTCAGACTGCCCTCAGTCGCGCGGTCCATCAGCCCGATGAGATTGAGCAGCGTGGTCTTGCCGGCGCCCGAGTGACCGACTACGCCCACGAACTCGCCACACTGAATGTTGAGGTCAATACCCTTGAGCGCCCGTATCTGCTCGGCGCCGCGCCGGTAGGTACGGACCAGTCCCTTGGCGTTGACCGCGGGCTTGATGGTGCAGGCTGATGCAATTTCCATGATGCTCACTCTGCCTTGATAGCCTCCACCGGTTTCACGCTCGCGGCCCGGAACGCAGGATAGAACCCCGCAACCAGCCCCAGTACGAGCGACAAACCGACGCACATCGCCATGGTCGGCAGCGAGAACCCGATGAGCGACCCCTTGGGCGCGTAAGGAATCATGCCACGGATGAGCGCCTCAACCAGACGCGAGGAAACGAGCGCGATGACAACGCCGGCCACGCCGCCCAGCACGGTTGTCAGTATCGTTTCGGCCCAGACCAGTTTGAATACGTCGCCCCGCGACCCGCCCATCGCCTTCATCATGCCGATTTCGCGGGTCCGTTCGAAGACCGCCATCAACACCGTGTTCAGCACGCCGACCCCGCCCAGGATGACCGCAATCAGGATGATGGCGGAAACGAACACCTTGGTGCTGGCCATCAGCGCACCGATGGTGCCAAGTAGTTCCGTCAGCGGGAAGACATTCATATCCACTTCGCTTGCCTTGAGCGAGGCCACCAGCGCGTCGGTCTTGTCCACCTGCTTGGCCTTGATGAGGATGATAACCAGCTTGGCTTCGAGCCCGGAAATCTTCTGCAGGGTCTTGCGCGGGAGGAACACGAACCCGTCGTCCTGGGTGTTGGTGCGATTCAGCACGCCGACGACGTGCAGCCGGACGTTCTTCTCAGGCACGACCCAATAGTCCCCGGGCTTCAGCCCGGCTTCCTGCGCCGACGTCGAGCCCATTATGACGCTGGAATCGGAGTCACTAGCCGAGGTCTGACCGAGGCCGGGCGACCCAACCTTGTCCTTCCGGTCGCCGGAGGTGTCGCCCCACCAATGGCCGTTGATGTGCCAGGCCGGCCTGAGCTTCATATAGTCTTCGTCAATCCCGAGCAGGATGACGTTCTTGTTGCCTGGGGCGAAGACCGCGTCCATGATTACGCCCGCAGCTTCGGCCACGCCCGGGTTCGCCTTAACCTTGGCGAGCAGACCCTCGTCCATGTAGCGCGGCCACTTGCCGCCATGGAGCGCGATTGTCGCGGCCTCGTACGGGCAGCCCTTGGGCACAACCATCACGTGCGCGCCCAGCGCGCCCAGTTCGCCCTTCAACCGGGCCTGGTAGCCCTGCTGGAACTGGAACAGAGAGTAGAGGACGGCGATGGCAATCGCCACGCCGAGCACGGTCAGTATCGAGCGCGTCTTGCGCCGAATCAGGTTCTTGAATGAGAGCTTGAACCAGATCATGGTCTACTCGCTCCTCAATGCTTCGATGGGCTTCGCCCGTGCCGCGCGCAGCGCCGGGTAGAAACCGGCCACGACCGCGATGCCGAGTACGAACGCCATTATCAGGAGGAAGCTGCCCGGCTCCAGCGCAACCACGCTGCCCTTGGGCGCGAGCGGCAGGAACTTCTTGACCACAGTCTCGAGCGCCCGCGCGCCGACCAGGGCCAGCCCGAGCCCGCCGATTCCGCCCAGCAGCGAAAGCATCAAGGTCTCGAGCCAGACCAGCCCGAAGATATGGGCCTGGCTCGCGCCGGTCGCCCGCATCACGCCGATTTCCTTGGTCCGCTCGAATACCGACATCAGCACCGTGTTCAGCACGCCCAGCGCCGAGATGACGATGATAATCATGACGATGGAAAGCAGCAGCGACTTGGCCGAACCCATCAGGGTCATCATCGTGCCCAGCAGTTCGCCCATGGTAATCACTTCCGCGCCCTTTATCTTCCCAAGCTTGGCAGCGACGACTGGCGCGTCGTCCGGGTTCTTCAGCCGGATGGAGATGCCGGTCAGCTTGTCCGGCTGGTCGAACATCGCTTGCGCGGTCGCCAGCGGAATGTAGAAGAAGCCGTCGTCCTCATTGCCGGTCGGCTGGAGTTCGCCGACCACGTCGAGAGTCACATCCTTCTCCGGCATGTAAATCTGGTCACCGATGGTCGAGAGCTCAATCAGCTTCACGTCGCTACCGAGTATCACGTCGTTCGGCTTCGTGAGGAACTTGCCCTTCAGCTTCCACCAGTTCTTCAGCCGTATCGTGCTCGAATCGATCCCGACGTAGATGTCGGTCCGGCCTTCGTCGGGACGGACGATGGCGCTCATGAACATCGGCGCGGCGACGTCGACTTCCGGGATTGCCTGGACTTCCTTCAGCACATCTGCCGGCAGGTAGTTTGGAATCTTCCCGCCCTTGAGAATGAGCGACGCCGCTTCGTACGGGCACCCGACCGGCACGACCATCATGTGGATGCCCATGCCCTGCAACTGCGTCTTAAGCGCCTTCTCGTAACCGCTGTTGAACGACACCAGCGTGAACAGGACCGCAACGGCAACGGTCATGCTGCCGAGTGTGAGTGTCGTTCGCGTCTTGTGGGCGAAGAGGTTCTTCAGGGCAAACTTGATGAAGCTCATAGGGAAAGTGCTCTAGTGCTCAAGCGGTCCAGTGATCTAGCGAAGAACGGGCCGAATCGTCTGGACACTCGACCACTAGACCACATGACCACTTCTCCTCACGGTCGTCCCAGCTCGTCGTAGACGATGAGCAGTTTCCGCGCCGCGGTCGCCACCGCCTGTGATGCCTTTTCCGCGCCGGCGACGGCGGTCTTCAGGTCCTCGCCCACCGTGAACTTGTCGGTCAGTCCCATTCCTTTGAACTGGCTCAAGAACTCTGTGCTCCGCAGCGCAGCCTTGGCCTTTTCCCGGTCACGCTGAATCCGCACTGCCTTGATGACGGGCCCGGAGTCGCCTTCGACTACCGCAACCACGACTTCGATGGCCCCGAACTGACCCTTGCCCGCGTGGGTCATGACGGTCCCGACCCGCTTTGTCCCCTTGAACACCGGGAAGTACTTGAACTGGGTCTCGTCCGCGTCCAGTGCGATGCCTAGCCGCTTCTCGATCTTCACCTTCAGGGAATCGGTGATGTCCGCGAACACGGTCTTGTAGCTACCGGAGCCGAAGATGCCGGATATGTCCGTATCCGGCTGCCGCCACACGCAGAGCGACGCGGCCGCGGTCCCCGCGAGCACCAAGGTAGACAGCGCAAGTGCTGCGACAGTCGTCGCACGTCCCATGGCTCTGCCTACGGCACATCCTGTCATTCTGAGCGCAGCGAAGAATCTTCGTTCCCGAAGACCCTTCGTCGGACTCAGGGTAACAGGTCGTCTCGGTTGACTGCTGACTTCAATTGTCTTGGACGCGGGACAACCTTGGCGTTCTTGACATAGTGAGTCTTGGCGGCTCATCCTTCCCGTCCCGGCAATCTGCGTAATCTGTGCATGTCCGCTCCGCTCCTCTTGGCGACCTTGGCGTTCTTGGCGGTTCATCTCTCTAGAATCGTACAACAACCTGCGCAATGACATGCCAGTCCTCCATGTTCTGAGTAGCGGTATTGAGGAAGTTCCGCTGATACGCGGTCTGAATCTCGAACGCCGATATGTTCGGCGGGTAGAAGTTCAAGCCGGCACTGAGCGTCCGGGCCGAACCTTCGTCGGTGTGAAACCCGTCGTAAGCGACCATCGGCTCCAGCCAGCGCGTCACCGCGTATCGTGCTTCGCCGTAGTACCCGAAAACGGAAACCGTCGTGGATAGCCCGAACTTCTGCACTCTAGCTTCTAGCTTCTGACCTCTGACTTCGTCTGCCTGACTTGCGTCCCTGCCCAAGACCCCTTCCAGTCTCAAAGTCAAGGGCCCCCAGTCCGTGGTGTTGTCTAGACCGAGCCGGTATTTTGCTCTATAGGACCGAGGGCCCTCATCCATCTTGGCGAGGCTGTCGAGCGACCAGTACGGCAGCGAGCCATAGAGCCCGCTCAGGCCGAGCGTTACGTCAGCATCGCCCAAAAGAAACCTGTGGGCGAGTCGGGCGGTGAGTACCTTTCCCCTGTCATTATCCATCATGTCCGGTCCGTTTCCATTGGACAGCCAGAGGCGATAGTCAAGTAGCCCGAGCGCACCCAGGACGCCAAAACCCGGATCGAGGCGCAGACCCAGGGTCCTGGCAAATGACGTCTGAATAATCTGTGTATGGATGTCATAGTCGGCTAGCAGCCCGAACGGAATCACTGCCTGGCCGACCCGGATTGTCGGCAGCGAAAGACCGAGCGGGAACAAGGCATAGGCCTCGCCGAAGTGAAACCCGCTGGTCCAGCCCGACATCGCACCGCCGGCACGAACCTGAATCATTGCCGTGAGGATGTCCCTGGTTTGGCCGGTGACCTGAGCCTGAATGTCACCCTCGGCTCCCATGAGCTCGAAGCTGTTGCCCATATCGTCATAAGTGAACCGCGGAATCAGCGCGCCGCCAAGGCGGACGCTGGTGCCGGCAATGGCCACGGCAGCGGCGAGAATCAACAGGAAGCTAGTTCTGCTCATCGTCTCTCTTCTCCGGCTTCTGGTTGAACGACCTGACCAAGAATACTACCGATGCCACCATCAGCACGGCAAACGTCAGCACCATCGTCAGGCTGAAGATCCAGTTCGTATTTGAGTATCCACACATCGGGTAGAACAACAGCACGACCCGTGCCAGCCGAGGCCCCAGCGTAACCTACGAAAGCAGAGCGGGTTCAATCCGGTCCAATCCACCCGGCTCCGAAAACTGTCTGCCATCGTACAGACAAGTGTCTGAAAACAGACAGGCGGCCGCGTCCCTCCCAGCCTGCGTTCCTCATTCCTCATTCATCGTTCATCATTCATCGCTCATCGTTCATCGACGCGCACAGACCAAAGTGCCGGCCTCGCTTCCAGTGCAAGTGCGGGCCAAGCCACAGCGCGGGCAGCGGTGCAGGCTGCGGCGCAGGCAACAAGCACAACCACGGCGCAAACCACGGTCGCGGCAACGGACATCGCAACGGGTATCGCAACGGTCGCAACCACGGACAAGGCTGCGGGTCTTGCCGCAGGTCAAACCACGGCTGCAGCAACGGTCAAGACTGCGACCAAGACCGCGAAGCTCGCGACGGCACAAGCTGCTCTGCCCGCATCCGGTCAAGCGTCGGGCACGACCACGGCTAGAGCAACAGAACAAACCACGGCTCTGACGCCGTGTCCAATAACCTCTCCCGCAGAGGGGCCAATAGTGGAGGGGACTACGCTCTGCGGAATGTGGTTTGTTGCCTAGTTGACTGATTCCTCAGATACTTAGGCCGAAAACCCGCTTGCAGGCTGGTCTACTTTAAAGTAGACTCAGGGCATGGCCGATGGCAGTGAACCCAGCCCCGCCTCGCTGGCCGGGTTGTTCCCGATTCTCAGGCAGATACGCATCAGGGCCGGGCTGACCCAGAAGCAGGTGGCTCAAGCGACCGGGGCCGGCGGCAGGCACGGACGCAAGCTCATCGCTCGGCTTGAAGCCGGGCACGCCCCGAACCCCTCGGCCCGGCTGGTGCTGGACTACCTGCGTGCGTGCGGAGCCACGTCGACCGACATCCAAGAGTTCCTCGACGGCTACTTGAGTGTGCGGTTGTCGGCGCCGGAACGGCCGCAGCGCGGCCCGCGCCGGAAGGGGACTGTCCCCGCACGGGGACTGTCCCCAAAACCGGAGGACGCAGCGACGATCGCCCTGCGCAAGGAAGCCGCGTGGTGGAACCTCCGCAAGGTCATCGAAATCGTGCTCCATCGCGAACTCAACGGGCTCGGGGCAAGCCCGATGAGCAAAGAGCGGAAGCACGCGGCTGACTTCGGCCGCAAGGTCTTCCGGATTCTCTACCAGACCCGGCAGACACGGCCGGCCCTGCGCGAGCGCCGCCTCGGGCGTTGCCGTGCCTGGGCCGAGCGCAAGGCACTGCCGCGTGAGGCCCTCGACCACCTGCTTCGGACCATGACCGCGTTGTTTGACGACATGGCGGCAAGGGACGAGCTCGACTGGCTGCCTCCGGCTGACGACGCGAAGCACCTGATGCTCCTGCGGCCGAAGCACCGGCTTGCGACCGACTACGACATGTGCCGTGACGAGTATCTGGAACGCATGGCGCGGGAACAAGAGGCCCGTGAGGCCGCACGCAAACCGGTCATCGAGGCGGCCATGAACCTGCTCAAATCGGCAGGCCTGAGCGGGAGCGCGCTCGGCAACTACACAATATTCATCACCGCGTTCCTCAACGTCGCCGAATCAACGCAACCCGGCTCGCCCCAGCGCGCCCAGCGTATCGAGGAAATGATTCACGCGATAGAACGTCCGTACCTTGACCAGTCCCTGCTCCATCGTTTGGCGGAACTGGTCCTCCCCCTCCGCGATGGAAGGGCCTAGCGACGCTCTCCCAGCCCCTCCGGTCTCTCCAATCGCAACTCGGCAATCCGCAACTGCGGATCCGGCATCGGACGGCCGTCGGCCGTGAACCGCTGCCAACGGGCAGCCCACAGGGCAAGGCCAATGCAGCGGGACCTACTCGGCCAGAACGACCTTGCGGATGGCTTGTGCTTGAGCTTGCGCTTGGGCCTCTCGCATGAAGTACACGCCGGGCGCGAGGCCGGACACGTCATTTGCGCCGGCGTGCAGGTCGGCGACCTTGCGGCCAGCGATGTCGAGCAGCGAGCCATTCCCAATTCGCCCTTCACCGCCCATGTCCGGCAGGAACAGCACGCCGTGGACGACCGTGGCGACCGGCTTGAGGTTTGCGGCCTGCGATTCGAGGTCTTCCTCAATACCGCCGCCCGAGTCACGCATCACTGAGATGCAGGAACTCCCGTAATTCGCCACATACACGCGGTTTTGCCTCGGGTTCCACGCAAAGGCGCAGGGCTCGTTGCCGACTCCGATTGACCTGAGCACGCAGTTGGTTGTCCCGTCTATCACCGCGACACTACCGCCGAACCAGCTAGCGCAGTAGACCTTATTGTTGGTCGGATTGTAACAGAGATCAGACGGGTACATCCCGGTTGTCACTGTAGCGAGGACTGAGTTCGTCGCGCCGTCTATCACCGTCACCGTGCTGTCATCGGTGTTCGAGCAGTAGACCTTGTTGTTGGTTGGGTTGTAGCAGAGAGCAAAAGGTCCGTCTCCGGCTTCCACTGTAGCGAGGACTGAGTTCGTCGCACCGTCTAACACGGTCACACTGCCACTGTTGTTCGCGCAGTAGACCTTGTTGTCGGTCGGATTGTAGCAGACTGCAATAGGTTCGTCTCCGGCTGGCACCGTGGCGAGGACTGAGTCCCTCGCGCCGTCTATCACCGTCACGTTGTTGCTGGAATTGGAGCCATTCGCGCAGTAGACCTTGTTGTTTTCCGGGTTGTAGCATAGGGCCCCAGGATAGTGGTAGTCTCCGGCTCCGACGGTGGCGAGCACCGAATCCGCCGCGCCGTCTATAACCGTCACGGTGCTGTCGCCAGTGCCCGCGCTGTAGACCTTGTTGTTGGTCG
>CAIVTL010000261.1 GCA_903908785.1 Caldifarciminota bacterium
CAAGCGCGGCACCGCCGGAGCTCACGTTCGACAGCGAAACGCGAGACTTAGGGTCTTCGCCGTTCAAGACCAGTGCGGGGGAACCGTCCACCAATATCTTTAGCTCCGCGCGCGTTCGCCCTTTCGCGTCGCGGAGCTGCATTCCAACGGTACCAGAGCCAAGACACAGGGCACCAAAACGACGTGTGTGCGTTGCGTCGTACATTACCAGCAGAGGTTCCTGCTTCTCTGTCAGGCCGAGCTCTAAGGCGGCGTGACCATCGTCCCGCGAAAGCGTCACTCGCAGGGTGCCGTCGGCATCAGCGCTGACCGATGCGCTCCGAGCGCCAGACTTCCCCCTTACCAGCACCCGCGCGGAACCATCTTCAAGAGCTGCCAACTCACCCCGCTCCGTGCCAGACCGGTCAACGAGGACAAATCGCTCCGCGCGAAGTTCTCTGTCGACCGTGCGCTGCTTGGTGGAATCCGAGCCCAAGACGAGTGCCAGAGTAAGCAACATCGCGGGCGCGCCAACGGATGCACTTGCAATACTGCGCGTAACTAGCATCGCAGACCTCCACGAAACTGCCTCAACGCGCGCTAATTATCCAGGACACTGGTCCCACCATTGCCTGGCTTTACCCACTTATCGTGGTTCTTGTCCCAACGGTCGAGTTCCTTATCCAAGTCACTGTTAGGATCCTGGTAAGGATCCAGGACACGGTAGCGGTGCCCGACCCCCACGTAGATTCGGACGCAGTCCGGCGCCACTTCTAGCGCATTTACGAGTGGCTTGACATCGCCAATGCCCACACCCGGGCCCTCGGCACCGGTTAGGTCGGTGGCTCCCTGAGCTGCGGCATCTCGGGCATTCTCCGGAGTGAAGAACTGCTTGACCCACTCCCAGAAATCCTCGCCCCATCCCCTGCCCGTGGGATCGACTCTGGTTGTCGGCCTTGCCTTGCAATACAGATACAGGTTGATGCCGCCTTCCAGCCCAATCGCATCCCTTTGCACGAACCGCCCAATGGCCGGGTCATACCACCGCGCACCAACGTGCAGCAGCGTGATCGGCGGCAAGTTCGGGTTCACGCCGCGGAGACCCAGCAGGCCGTTCGGCGGCACGGCGTTCGGCTCATTCGTCGGCTGGCCCGTCTCGTACCCCCACCCGCCGGCGTAGCCGTAGCGAGTGTCGAAGTTCGCGGGCGGGACGCCCACGCCACCCGCAGTCACCGGCTCGCCGAAGGCGGTGTAGGCGAGCACATCCGACGCCGCCGACCCCGTCTCATCCGTCAGCAGCATGGTCGAAGCGATCAAATCGCCGTGCCGCCACTGCGTCCCCAGCGGCCCGTTCGGGTCCAGCGGCTGCTCCGCCGAACCAAAGTGCCGCCGCGTCTCCGCCGTCTCCAGCGTCCACAGGCTGTTCGGATCGTCCCAGGTCGCCCAGGTCGTATAGTCCTGGTACGGCTGGTCGCCGACGTAGTCGGTCCGCCGTTCCGGGCTGGCGGGCACCCAGCCCGAGCCCGTGAAGAAGTCATAGCCCCAAACCAGGTCCTGCACCGCCACCAGCTCGCGCGGGCTGTCGCAGACGAAATCGCGGGCGGCCAGCTTGGTGTAATCCCAGACCTCGACGCCGCAGGGATCGAGCCGCCAAG
>CAIVTL010000262.1 GCA_903908785.1 Caldifarciminota bacterium
CTTACGCTATCCAGTATGAGGCAGAGGCAACGGAACGGGCGAGAAGGCTCGACGCCTTGAACCGATACGGCATCTACTACAAGATCGTCAACGCCAAGGACCTGATAGCGGGGATGACTACCGATGAACTGACGCGAGCCAAGGCGGACGCGCTGATAGTGGAAACACGGGGCGGCACCCCGTTCATGTCGCAGGAGGACTACCAGAAGGCAATCGACGCGAGGGGGAAGGGACAGAAGAGGTCAGAGGTCGGGAAGTTGCCAGCGGCATTGCGGTCGGCAAAGTACGATATGAGCGCGCGTCCGAACCCAGGTTCACCAGCATCACCCTAAATGTCCGGGAGGCCCTATGAAACTACTACTAGACCGCCGGAGGTGGGCGAGGCCCATGAGAGTGTTCCTAGCTACCATTGTCCTAGAGCTTCTGGCACTCATCGCAGCGAGGGCGCAGCCTACCCCGGAGGTGGCAATCACTCAGGACATCCACGTGAGCCTTTCGCTGGTGATCGGGATAGCCGGGGCTGCGGTCTCCTTCGGGGGATTGGTAGCGGCCATTGCCAACCAGGGACGCCTCATTCGCGAGATGCGCTCTGATGTTCGGGTGCTACAGGATGCGTCATCGGGGACTGTCCGACGCGACGAGTGCGCGCGCCTGCACCAGGAGACCGTGAGCAAGCTTGTTAGCGACATGGCGGCGATGGACGCGCGGCTGTCGAAAACCGCTGACGACCTATTCGGGCGCATGAAGGACTGTGCCGACGCGCTGATACTCAAGGCGCTCAAAGAAGAGCGTAGGACGCGCAAGGAGGAGTAGCGATGGATTGGCAAGCACTCATGGCGCGGCTCATGGCGGGGCTGGAGCCGCTCGTGCTGGCGCTGCTGTCGGCGGCGATTGTGTACGTGATCGGCTGGCTGAAGGCTCACACGGAGGCCGTGCATTTGAACACGAACCAGACCAAGACGGCCCTCGCGGTGGCGGCCACGAATCAGACCATGCCTGACGCCAGCGGCGACAAGAAGCTCGGGGCGACCATCGAGACGCTCGGGGCTGGTGCAGACCGGACGCTCATCGAAGCGGCTGTCGGGGCGGCCAAGGCCCCGTGCGCGCCCGGCGGCGATGCCACGTGACCGCACTTCGCCGCTACTGGCTGGAGATACTCATCGGGATCGTGGCCGGGATCGTCATCGCTATCGGGATACTCGGGAGGTGATGCCACGTGAGCATCCTCGGCGAGCTGCTCAGTCTTACCGGAGGCGCGGAGAAGGTCGTCGCCTACCTTCACGACCAAATGCCACAGGTCGTCGCCGCGCTGAAGGCGCAGGGCGTTATACTGACGGACGTGTGGGCGGTGCCGCTGGATGATGAAGCGGCTGCGGCAGCGATGGAGAAGGCCCTTGCCCACATGATGACCAAAGGCGCGCGTCAATTAGCCCTTGACAAAGCCATCGCGGGCTGATACACTAACATCGGTGTTGGGGCGTGGGTGCCGTTTTGGGCGACACCTCCTGTCGGGGCATGTAGTTTCCGGGAGCTCCGCTCGAACGGAGTAGAACGGTATGCCCCAAATCGCTGTATAACTGATGGTACGCATGAGCCCCGTTCACCGACCAAGGTTGCGGGGTTAATGTCTCTGCTGGTCTGTCTTGTTCCCCCCTCTCAGGAGAAGCCCCATTACACGGTGGGGCTTCCTCCGTTTCTACGGGTTGGTCAAGAATATTATTGCGGGGGTATTGACAGGGGGTTTTCTGTGTGGTATGATGCTCCCACGGCAAACAGAAGGGAGGCCAGATATGACTGATGAGAAGCTCTACACAGTATCGGACGCGGCGGATGTACTCGGATGCAGTTCCCGTTGGGTATACGACCAAATCCACAAGAGCGAGTTGACGGTGGGCATGAACGTCGGTTTCACGACGTACATACTCACCGACGAAGACCTTGAGAAGTTACGCCAGTTGAGGCTCAAGGGTCCGGGACGCCCGACCAGAAGGACGAGCAACGCGCAGTAGGCCATTCTGGCTCGTTTCGTATATGTATGTATGCACGAAACGAGGGGCGAAGACAAACGGGGTGGTATGACCCTATGCGACGAAAAATGACTGAAGAACATAAGCAGGCAATGGCCGATGCGCGGCAAGCGAAACGGGCCGCTCCCATAGAGAAGCATCCCGGACAGTTGTCCGCAGCGAGGACGATACGGGTGGCCTGCTACAAGTGCTGCGGAGAGAGTTGGAAAGAGGTCGAGTTGTGCCAGTGCGCCAAGTCCTGCGACAAGTGGCCGTGGCGGTTCGGGATCGCCCCACACATCGCGGAGTCTAAGGGGAAGGTCACGAGGGTTGATCGGTTCGTACCAGAGCCGATAACGTCACCAGGGAGGAGGGCTGAGTATGCCGAA
>CAIVTL010000263.1 GCA_903908785.1 Caldifarciminota bacterium
GAACAAAACCTACGTCGCAAACTACGGTAGCAACAACGTGACGGTGATTGACGGCGCGACCAACGACACGACTACGGTGCCCGCAGGCTCGTCCCCCTGTGCCGTGGCGGTGAACCCGGTCACGAACAGGATTTACGTCTCGAACCAGACCAGCCACAACGTGACGGTAATCGATGGCGCGACCAACACGACGACCATGGTGACTACAGGCGAGTACCCCTATGGCGTGGCGGTAGACCCGGTCACGAACAAGATTTACGTCGCCAACTACTACGACAACAGCGTAACCGTGATAGACGGCGCGACAAACGACACGACCACGGTTGCCACAGACTCGAACTCCATGGCCGTGGCCGTGAACCCGGTCACGAACAAGGTCTACGTCGCCAACTACGGTGACAACAACGTGACTGTGATAACGGATGCGCCGGCCAACGACACGAAAGTACGCGCAGCATTCCACCGGTTGCCGGGCGACACGACCGCACTCGCACGCCCGCCCCTGACCGGGAAAGGTGTGAACCGCTCGATACCCAACCGGACAGCAATGATGGGCGTACTGAACCGGGTCGGGACCACGCAGTTGCCTTGGGGCTGGGCAACCGTGACCGGCGGCGGGGGCACCGATTCGATGACCTGGGCGTACAACTGGGACGCGGACTCGCTGATTCTGGGCGAGAACTTCGTCTGCGCCGTGCCGCTGGAATCCGACGCCGGAATCGCCAACAACGAGGGTATGGGCACGCCCTTTGCAGGCAATCTCGAGGTGTACCCGGTGTACCGGATGGAATACCATGTCGCGGCAGAGGAAATGACGAAGCCCGAAGTCCGAATGACGAACTCGCCGACCATCATCCGCGGCGTCCTGCGCCTTCCGCTTTCTCCATTCACTATTCACGCTTCAATATTCGACATGACCGGTCGCCAGGTCATGTCGCTTCGCCCCGGCCCGAACGACGTGAGTAGGCTTGCGCCCGGCGTATACTTCGTGCGGTCCGAGCCGTTAGCCGCAGGCCGTCAGCCGTCGGCCGTCACCAAGGTCGTGATTCAGTGACAGTGCGGGCAGACGCCACTCCGGATGGTCGGGGCGATTCTCTGGCTCCTGACGGATGTGCGATAAGCACGATGTCCTCGGAGGTTACGAATGTCTAGCGCACTCACCGTGGTTCTGTCTCTAGCCCTAGCTCTCTTGGGAAGCTCGGTGATTGCGAGTGTGCTGAGCGCGGTACTCAACCGCAAGTTCGGGGTCGACAACCGACTGTGGAACGCCCGTGTCAGCGCGTACTCGAGACTTCTCGGCAAGCTGCTCGCTTGGAGCGTCCATGCCTCCCCGTCACTGGAGGAGATCAGGTCGAGTACGGCGCGACCTCCGACTGATTTCGACATGGTTCGCGCCGAGTTCTCAGAGGCAGTCCTACTCGCCTCGGGCGACCTCAGAAGGAAACTGGAGGATTTCGCGAGGAATCTACCTCCGATGACCCGGGCGCTGGACGATGTCAACGGGTGGTTCCGGTCACATCCGGGTGTGTGTGATGTCGATATCGATATCGAGTCCGTACCTGAGTTCAGACGTTACGAAGAACTCAGGCGGCATGAGCGCGCCCTCAAGGAGGAAATTGTCACTGGCATGCGGCGCGAACTCGACACCAAGAGAGGGCCTGCGAAGAAAGGGAGTATCAGTGACGGTGACCGTTCCAAGAGCCCAACCAGCTAGGACCATCCGGCGCGCAAACCACTATCGTCCGGACGCAAGCGTCTCACCGCCCCGCCTGCAATAGCCGCGATGCCATCCGAACCCCTGACGGTGACCGAGATGAGACAGGCAAGCCGTCCCTGAGTCCCTGCCGTGGATGACGCAGAGGATCGTCTCGGCGGATTTCGGGGACACACTACTTAACTCCAAATCCGTCGCCCGCCGGGCCGGTGACCGGCTGACCGCTAACGGCTGACGGCCAGGCGCAGAGAGCTTCCCGGATTGCTCAAGGTTTCTCTGCGACTACCTTGCCGTCACGCCAGATGTAGATCGGCGTACCGTAAGCGCGCGCGGTCTTGCGAGCGGTCTTCGCCGCACGTCGCAAGGCGCGGCCCACAGTAACTGCACGGGTCTCGGTCTGCTTCTTTCGTTTCCGTGTCTTCATGACCGGGCCAATGGGCCGACAGCTCACGGCTCACAGCTTACGGCTTCCGACTGAGGAATTCCCGCACGGGGGACCGCGAGGGACGCCTCCCGCATTTCTAGACGAAGGTCAAACTGAGCGAGGGTGAGGTTGCGGCTATCGAGGGCCGGGCGAAGTCAGAAGCCGGAAGGCAGGAGCCACGGCACGACTCCGCCATGAGTTACTAGTTCTCAGCCTGCGGTCGGCAATGGCTGAGAGACTATGACGGTATCGGGTCAGGTCCCGGTCGGTGCATCGGTCGTTGCTTCCGGACGGCGGACAGGCCTCCTGTCAACCAGAGTGGCACGGGACTGAAGCTGCCTCTTCTGCAGGTCGGCCAGCATCTCCTTCAGGTCGTGATGGTTCTCGGCCGCATACGCATCGCGAATGCGCCATAGTTCGGAAATGACCTCATCTTGGTACATCGTCGTCCTCCTCGGCAAGGAGCTCCAATGGCGTGCAAATCTCCGGGCATCGGTAGCCTGCCGCTGCACAAACCGAGCGCAGCAGCGGCCGCAGCGCGGCATTGTCTATGTGCCGGCAGTTCCAGGTCAGCAGGTAGTCCACGCCATGCACCGTGGCGATGGCAACATGGAGTGCGTCGGGCTCAGCCGAAGTCGGCATCGCGCCTTCGGCGATGAGTCGTTCGGCCAGCGCTCGCGATTCTTCGTCAACCTTCAGCACCGGCATCCCGGCAAGAAGCGAGAGCCTCCGCGCGGCAGTGCCCGCGTCCCCACGAGAAGCTTCGACAAGCACGAGTTCAGAGACGAAAAGCTCGTACCTGGGGCGGACGCTCTCCCACCATTGCGTGGTGAGCTGCTGCCATGCGGCTGCCCGGACATCGCGGCTGGGACGGGCGACCAGGTAGCTGACGATTGACGTCTCCAAGTAGACCGTCTTTCTCATGCTTTCAGTCTACCACGAAGTGCCCCGCACGGCAACAGACAGTACTGCCCCGAAATCCGACATTGAACCGCAGAGGGCGACACGCGGACGGCGCTACGTCCGCCGAGCGCGGAACGACATGACCAGTTCCGCCAGGCGGCGGGGCAAGAGGACCAACGGCTGGCGGCCGACCAACTGGGGGCTTATCGGGGAAAAGCGGGGACACTTCCCATATTTACGTCGGGAATCGTGTCAAGTGGCATGTACCGACTCCGCTGACAGCCGCGGTCTGAACCGCTTCTGACAGTCGAACCAAGACCGACTTTCGCAGGCGAGCTGGCGATGACGCTGACCGGTGCGACTCTAATAGGGACGCTACCCGTTTTCCATGCGTCCCGCTTCCGGCTTGGGATGCAGCTTGGCTTTCCAGAGGTCGAAGGTGTTGGCGACGATGGCCGCGGCTTCACGGGCAATCGCTTCGTCGTGCAGCTTCGGCGCAGACGCGTCCACTTCGGCCTGCCATTCCGGCGAGCCGAGGGACTTCGGGGCACATTACTTTGAGAGAGCGCAGGCCGGTGACCGGCTGACCGCTAACGGCTGACGGCCGGGCGCAGAGAGCTTCCCGGATTGCTCAAGGTTTCTCTGCGACTACCTTGCCGTCACGCCAGATATAGACCGGCGTACCGTAAGCGCGCGCAATCTTGCGAGCGGTCTTCGCCGCACGTCGCAAGGCGCGGCCCACAGTAACGGCACGAGTCTCGGTCTGCTTCTTTCGTTTCTTTGTCTTCATGACTGGGCCTCCAGTAACCGGGGCGCATCCCCGGAGTTGTCATACACTGTCCACGCGTCGGCAATCGAACGGTAAGTGGTCTGGAAGTTATCCCAACCACGCACAAACCGCCGCACGACATCGGCGCGCGGGACATCGTGCCCGCCCTGCTTGACGCGGGCCGCGATACGCCGCAGCGCAATACGCGGAGAAGGCAGGCGAAGGAAGATCATCTCGATCCGATAGCCCGCTGCTTTCCACCGCTCCAGACGGCTGAGAAGCATCAGCCCGCTCAAAGTGGTCTCGAAGGCGAAGTCGGCACGTATTTGGGCGAGTCGGTCGAGTTCGGCCAGGTAAAGGCGACCGGCCGCCAGCGCTGCCAGTTCCGGACGAAGCGGAGATAAGCCGCCAGCGATCAAATCCGCGTTCACGAAATTGATGACGCCGGCATCCCTAAGCAGGAACTCGCGGGCGAAAGTGGTCTTGCCCGCGCCGTTTGGACCAGCGATGACGATGCAGAGGGGTGGTCGCCCGGTTGGCACACTCACCTTGAGCCTCCGCGGGCCAAGTCCGGTACCTTTGGCCGGCGTTCATTGCTTTGAGACATGGTTCAGGTTATAGCGAAATACCGGGCAAAGTCAAGTGCGCGGACTCGGTCAAGGACGCGAAACGACCGTCACTCCGCTTCGCTCCGGGTGCGCCACGCACCCTTCGGCTTCGCTCAGGGCATAGTGCAAACGGGGACGTTAACCATTTCCTGTACGTCCCGCTTCCGGCTTGGGCGGCAGCTTGGCTTTCCAGAGGTTGAAGGTCCTAGCGACGATGGCCGCGGCTTCACGCGCAATCGCCTCGTCGTGCAGTTTCGGCGCAGTGGCGTCAACCTCGGCCTGCCATTCCGGCGAGTCGGTGCCGTGCTCGTCCGCAATCGGAATCAGCACGTCAATCCAAGCGTAGTAGTGCCTCTTGACGTAGTAGTAGTCGAGCTTGAGAGCGTCTAGCTTCGCGCTGACCGCCTGCAATGCCACGGCACGAATTAGTCCCAGCGTCTTGCTGTAGACAATCCCCGGCCCGGCTTCGTCCATCTCCAGCCGTATCTCGGTCTTCTCCACTTTGGGCGCACGGCCGCGCCGCTTGATGAGCTCTTCCGCGCTCGGCTCCCAGTCGAGCCGGCCAGTGTCGAACAACTCCTGATAGGCTTCGCTCGCCGCGCCGAGCAAAGCGACCACGACCCGGGTTGAGAACCCGTCTTCCTTTGCCCGGCGCTCGACCCGCTCCAGCGCGCTCTTCCTGAGCCGCCTGTCCCATCGGGGCGCGCTTGCCGGGATCCCGATCGCCACCACAACCAAAAACACAGATCAGCCGGCCGGCCGTCAGTTCGCCCAC
>CAIVTL010000264.1 GCA_903908785.1 Caldifarciminota bacterium
CCCTCGAGTCTCCGCCCAACTGTACTTACACCGAGCGAATCGAGTGCACAGACTCCCTATCCCTGTTCTCTTGGATGGGGGGAAACATCGACGAGTTACCCCTAATTGCCGTTGTTCGTAGGCCGGTCTGTGGACCCGAAGAAGTGTTCAAGAGTTGGACGGGGCGGGACGTTGCGCGCCGTGATGAGGCATGGATAAACTCGGCCAGGACGTTCTTTGAGGCTCACACGGAACTACTCAAGGCTGGGATAAAGAATGACCCATGACCGGCGCGGGACACTACCCCTACTTCCGACCCGCCCACTAGTCAGGCCCGCCCGTCCGCTGTGACGATATCCTCAGCCACGCCCTACCGCCTTGACTTCCGGGCCGGCGAGTCCTAGAATCCTGCCTGCAATTCAGGTATCAAGGCTCCGACGAGGAGGAACTACATGTCGATTGATGGTTGTCCGCACTCCTACTACGAACTGGCGCGAGTGGTTCTACCTGGCCTCTTTGACAAACTGAAGTCCAAGGCCGCAACGCCGCACCCGGCGAGGCTGTTTGTCGACTTCAGGCGTGACAGAGCAGGACTGCTCCGCGAGCTACAACTCACCGGTGACTTTCGAGGCAACTACGTATTCTTGGACGGTACGAAGCCGGTATACGTTGGTATGTCGAGCAAGGTGTTGAGCCGTGTATCCCAGCACCTGAATTCTGAATCTCACTACTCCGCGAGCCTCGTCTATCTCATGGCCAAGAGGGTCGACGGCCGCAAGATGAAGCGCGACGAGGCAATGGACGATCCGAAGTTCGCGAAGACGTTCCTTAAGGAAATGAGGGACAGTCACCTATTAGGATAGGTCCCGGCCCGGCGCGCGGCCGTCTCTCCTCGTCGCCGCCTTGACTTCACGGCCCGAATTGGTACGCTTCGGCTGATGGTGAACCCCGAACCCCGCCCGGACCTGACGCGGAAGGAGTGCAGCGAGATGTTCCCGAGATCATCGCAGATGATAAGACTCGCGCTGGTGTCGACGTTGTTCCTGCTGTTCTCGTGCGAAGACTCCCTCAGGCAAGAGCGATACTGGTTCAATGCTGGGTTTGACAGTACTTACTATATGCTGTTCAGGCCCCCTGGCACCACAGACGTGAAACCTGAAACCCGAGCTCGGAACGTGGCCAAGTCACTGAAGGACAAGGCGAGAAACAGCAAGGAACTGGCGAGATGTACCGATGCGTTGTTTGCGGGCGTACATGTTATCACAGACGTCTACCAAGGGAAGTATCTTCCCAAAGGGAGCATCGTAATAAACAACCCCATTGAGACGGAGGTCGGAGACTGGGAATGCCCTGCTCTGACAACATGGCCGGAGGAGTACACTCGGGAATACTACGAAGCAACGATGCCGATGGGCTTCCCCGGCTGCCCTCTATACTCATATGACGAGGCGAAGAGAAACCACGAAGAAGAGCTAGCCAGATCGAGAGAGTTCTTGAACTATCTGCGGGAGAATAAGGAAGCACTGAGGAAGGCATACTGGGAGCAAGTATATCTCAGGGATAGGAAGTTTAGGGACCACTAGGACCGGAAACGCAGTCGAAAGGGAACCGCGATGACAGAGTTACCTGAGTCTGCGAAGGAACCGGTGTCCCCGAATCGCGAGGTTGCCAACGCGCGGCATGACTCGAAGACGAAGGGGCGACTGGTCGCGCTGGACCTCGTCCTCAAGGAATGGATCGACATAGTAGAACGGTTCTGCGCAGACCAAGGAGAACCTCCCTACTGGCATGTCGAACGAACTGCCGTGGGGCTCCTTGCTTCAGCGGTGTGGCGTTTGGGAGGACTTGCAGTTGAGGAGTACAACGCCAAGAGGTCAAGAGGACCATCTAATGGTCCGGGTCACGGGGACCTTTGGTGCAAGATGAATGGAGCGACATTCATAGTGGAGTCTAAACAGCAGTGGGTGGAGTGGAAGTCGAGGTCGCATCGGTGGGGGCAATTGGGCAGGAAAACGATCATGACTGACGTCGTGGGCTCCCGGCTCTGCGAAGCCGAACGCATCCTGCAGAAGACAGATGCGAGGCCAGATGTTGTCAAGATTGCGCTAGTCTTCACGCCCTGCCTCATGCGCGCCCCGGGTGACGCGGACGCGCGCAGGCACCTCCAGGAGTACGTTGACCAACTTCAGAGGATTCCAAGCGACATGTTCGCCTGGGTTCTGCCAACAGAGGGCTTGAAGTACAGTGGCTTCGAAGACAATCAATACCCCGGCACGGCGCTGGTCGGCCGCGTCGTCGAGTAGCCACGCCTGCGACAGGTGGGGATACGACTGAGCCCTGCCGGGCCTACACGCGGTCGTCTGTCCTGCCCGCCCGCTGTGACTAACTCCCGAGTCCCGCCCCGCCCATTGGGCATTCTAGATTCCAGATTGCTGATTGTAGATTGCAGACTGGCCCTGACCGCCCGCCGCCGTAGACAGCCGTCGGCTAACAGCTACCGGCTGACAGCCGGCGGCCCGACAGGTTACTGCTTCGCCAGCGAGTCGGCCATTTGCACGGCTTCCGGGTCCGCCATCCCGGCCTTCACGTACGCCGCGACGAACTTGTCCCGGCCCATGACCTTTAGGCACTCCCCTAGCCCCCACCGACACTGCTCCGGCCCGTCGCCCGCGCCCAACTTGAGGAACATGGCCAGCGCCTGCGCCAGCATCGGCACCGCCTTCACCGCCAGCGCCAGAGCCTTGTCATTCTGAGGGAGCCCGGCGACCGAAGAATCTCCTCCCGCCGCCGGCATCATCTTCACATACGTATTCCCGATGTTGCCGAGGTCTTGCGCCTCGCCCTGCTTGTCTCCAAGCCCCCGGTCTAGCTTCAGCGCCTTCTCCTGATACTCCAGCGCTTTGTCCCACTCGCCCTTGTCCTGCCACACCAGCCCGATGTTGCCGAGGTTGATGGCCTGAACCTGCCGGTCGCCCAGTTCTTCCGCC
>CAIVTL010000265.1 GCA_903908785.1 Caldifarciminota bacterium
CAGTCCAATTTCCCCAGGCTTCACACCGGTGCCGCTAAAGAGTAGGGTATAGGGAGTATTGGTGCTATTATTGGTGATGTTCAATAACAGAGAGTGTGCACTCATTGCCTTTGGCATGTAAAAGACTGTAAAATTGCTCCCACTGGCAGGAGTCACTCTTGCTGGCATATTGCTAACGGTGAAATAATCTGAACCAATCAAACCAGAACCTGAGATGATGAGATCCACCAGACCGCTATTTGTTATCGTCAAAGTTACCGATGCGGTTGCGTTCGTGCCGACGGTTCCAAAATTGGTCCCCAACGCGAACAGAATAGCTGCCATCGACATGCCTAGCATCTCGCCCTCCTTCTCTTCGTGCGGTCTGTTTCCCAGCACGCAACAGGGACTTGGCTCGCAAGTCCCTGTCGCAGATGTGACGGCATGTGTAAGAGCGGCCTAGTTTGTCTTCACAAGCCGCAGGTCGTCAATAAGCACTGCCCCCCTGGCACTGTTGGAGCCGATGACCTGGAGACGCAGTTCTATTATCGGATTTTCCATTGCACTCCCGGCGTAGTTCACATCGAGGTGGAACTCCTTCCATTGACCATACGAACTACTCACCGGGATCCACATATTGCCCAAGGGAACCGGCACGTCGTACTGCTGACGAACATACACGAGGAGCAAGTAGTTCCTGTGTTCCGTGTCAATGAGGTTGCCCGTCTCGTCTGTGTAAGCGGTAGGTATGCAGGCCGCGAGATCGAAGCTGTACAAGTGCGGCTCCAGGATGTCACAGCCTAGGCGCGCCCTCAGGACTTCGCCATGCCAGCCGTCGGCGGTGTAGGGTAGCTTCCATGTTGAATATGGAAATGCCTCAAGTCCCGCGTAGCGCGTCTTTGACCGATAGGGCTGGTCATGGACGCCGCAGTCGCCCCAAGGATGGTCGGATGCGGAAAAGAAATCGGGGTGGCTGCGATACACCAGTTCTCCGAATTCAGGCCACCTCCATCCTGGTTCCGAATTCTCGCAGGAGAACCAATGAAACTTGTCTATGCCCAACCAAGGGGAGGATTCTTCGAATCCCGGGTTGGGAATCAGGTTGCCGGGGTCAAGGTCAGGAAGGACGGGCGGGATAGGTTGCGCAGACTCCGCCGGCGCAGTGACGTACTCCTCTTCTGAACCACTCCCAGTGTGCAAGGCGAAATTCTGCTCGCCTTTCCGTGCACCGATACGGACCTTGGTTGTGTAGCCGGCCAGCGACACGAACATTCGAAAGTCGTTTTCGTTTCCCAGTTCCGGCGTTGCGTAGAACCCGCCGGACCCCGAGGCAAAGTTGGCGGGTGGCGGCACCACCAGTTGCTGATTGTTTCCAAACGACGGCCAGTAGACCTTTATAGTGGCGCCCGGCAAAGGTGTGCTCGTCCCCGCCTCGGTGATTGTGCCCCAGATATTAGTTGGTTTTGGTAATGGTCCATGGTGCGGTGGTGCGTTGACGAGGAACAGCATCGAGACGCTACTCGTGGTCTTGGACGCTCCTTGGATGCACGTAACGCTCCAAGCGTACGCCCCGCTGTCGAACGCAGGCGCCGAGGCCGGGTACATGAGGCTCGTGGCCGTGACTCCCGTCTTCTCGAACCACGGCTTATTGGCCCGCATCGCCTCCTCTGGTGACTGGCCGCGCATCATCTGAACCAGTTTCAATTCATAGGTCACCCGTGCCTTCGGCGCCGGACTCGGCTGCGTCCAGACAAACTGCGGGGATGGGGTGCGAACCGTGTCGCCGTTGCCGGGCGAAATCAGGCGCGGAGGGCCCATCGGCCGGACCGGCGTGTGGCCAGTGTCGCCGACGCCGAAAGGCAGAAGCGTCACGCCGTAGTCATATTCACCTGCCGGCAACGTGCCGCCGCGGTACATGAACGTCTCGTAGCCCGTCGCGGCCCACTGCTTCTGGACGTGTACGTCCTGCAGACTCAGCGACCTTGGTCCTCGATTGAGGTTGAAGGTACTGGTAGTGCAGGCATAAACGAGTACGTTGCTTGCTCTGACCCAGCCGGCCAGCCACACGCCCTCGTACGTTGAATCGGAGACTATGTTGAGCCTCCACGCATTGACGTCAGCGAGATTCTGGGGCGGAATCACATCGACAGTGGGCCATGCCGTGAGCATAGCCGTGGACATCAGGGCCAGCATGGCCCCGATGATGATACGGTGCATCTTCATGATGCTTCCTCCTTCGTTTCTCCGGCACCGTTTGGCGCCGGGCTTTGCCTCGAACTGGACTCTAGCGGTCGCAGCGAAGCTGACGACCGCATTTCTTTGGTTGTCCTGACTGATCTCAGGTGAATGGTCTGAAGGACCGACGTGGCCCTATTGAGGTCGGCCATCGGCAATCCTGTTTGTCGTGGAGTGGTCGCGACCAAGGGGCGGGCGGTGCGGAATGACGGTATGGCAAGCCTGCAGCACCACGACCGGTGCCCGCAGCACGATGCACCGAACGAACGTTCTGCTTGCCGTCATCACGCCTCTCTGCGCTTGTGCGCGCTTCTCTCGACGGAGACGCGAGTTCGGCAGTGCCGAGTCCAAGGCCGGCCTCGGCACGGTTCGAATGCCCGCAGCATTTTGACGCAGCCCGACTACGTTGTCAAGCTCTGCCGCGCGACCTGAGAACCAGGATAGGAATCTACCACCAAAACACGAAGACACAAAGTCAGGTACGGACGGCAGCACTCCGCGTCCGCTTGGCGGTTCTTTTCCGATTTCAGGGGTGCGCCTCGATTCCACATACATGCCCAAGCGCTTGCACGCTGAATGCCAGAAGGCTATCGACTGTAACTACGGAACTTAGCGAAGTGGGCTGCCGGCGATCTGTTACCCAACGGTGACAGGGTGTCACCGCCGGGACACATGGGCGGGCGGGCCGCGCTAGTTGCGAGTTACGGGTTACGAGTTGCGAGTTGCGGACGGGGAACGATTTCAGATATCAGATTGCAGATTGCAGAAGTCAAAATGCCCAGAGCCGCGTCTTCGCCGCTGGCTCGACAGTTGGTCAGGTAGCGGCTAGCAGTAGTGGGCGCGGAGTCAGGAACCGGACGGCAGTCCGGCGAGGATGGCGGCCCGCGCTAGTTACGGGTTGCGAGTTACGAGTTACGAGTTGCGGACGGGGAGCGATTTCAGACGTCAGATTGCAGATGTCAAATTGCCCGGAACCGCGGCTTCACCGTTGGCTAGACAGTTGGTCGGGTAGCGGTTGGCAGTAGTAGGCGCGGAGTCAGGAACAGGGCGGCAGCCCGGCGAGAGTGGTGGCCCGTCATTGCTGATTTCAGATTGCAGATTGAGTGACGCGGACGTCAGGTCAGTTCTGTGTGGCAGAGACCAGCCGGTCGTCTTTCATAGCGGGACGGCCTCGGCCAGCACCCGGTCTCGAATGTACCAGTGCAGCGCACGCTCGGACACGACGTCCACCTTGCAGCCGAGTAGTTCACTGAGGTCGAGCATCAGGCCCGCGTGGTCGAGCAGGCTCCGGCCCGGCTCAAGTTCTACCAGGATGTCAACGTCGCTGTCCGGTCCGGCGTCACCGCGCGCGACGGACCCGAAGATGCGCACGTTCCGGGCGCCGCGCTTCCGGGCCACGGCCAGAATCTCGGCCCTTCGGGACCGTAGCGAGTCAGCGGTAGTGCATTGAGTTGCCACAAACCGAGGATAGCGCGCCCCGGACTGTTGTCAAGAAACGGTGTGAGGCAGGCAGCCCGCGTGAATAGCGAGTTGCCAGTAACGAGTAACGAGTTACGAGTTGCGGGTTGCGAGTTGCGGACGGGGAGCGAATTCAGATGTCAGATTGCAGATGTCAAATTGGCCGGAGGCGGAGGCTGCCACGAACGAGACAGGAACGAAAGGAGGAAGGGTCGTCGCTTTCGAGGGGACCTTTCCCTCTTCAGTGTGGAAAGAAGACGATGGACGCGCGGCTAGGGTTGCGGGCCTCCGCCGGGGCTGGGCGCCGGCAGGGCGGCTGCGGCCTGGTAACTCTTGAAGGCCAGTTCCCAATCGTCGAAGTGCTTGGCGCTGAGTTCGGCCGGGGGCGGGGCCTCGCGCGGGGAGACGAGCGGAACCGGGTCGATGAAGTCGAGGCCCTTCTTCTCAAGCCCGAACCGCCACTCTTTCTCGACCCATTCGGAACCGGCAGCCGCCTTGGACCAGAACAGATAGAAGACGTCGCTCGCGAGTATCTCCTGCTGCAACCTGGTCTGCCAGTACTCGCCCGAGCGGAACTTGAGCACGTCATAGAAGATGCTGATGCCCGGAAGTGCTCTCTCCATTCCCTGGATGCAGGTGAGCACATCGTGGGCATCCACGCGGGCGTAGGACGCAAAGGCTTTGCGGTGAGTGGTCGCGGTTGCGTCGGTTGCGGCGACAGGGTTCGGTGCGGCCGTCACCTGCAGCAGGAATCGCACCTTCGCTATTTCGAGTCCACGATAGAGTATGGCGACGCGTCCGGGCTTGCTGCCTTCGGCAGCGCCGTCATTGACCCGGACCCCGAAGCCGGCATTGGCGATTGTACCGGTCCAACGGATGGTTTGCTTGTCCGAGTCCACCGTGCAGTCGGCGATTTGAAGCCGCACTTCCAGTTCCGTGTCGCGGGCGATAGCGAACGGGCCCGCGCCCGGAGACTGCAGCTCTATCTTCGGCTCGGCCTGGCGTGCGCGCTTGAGCACTTCCTCGCGCTGGGCATCAAGGTGGGCCCAGACGTTGACGAGGAAGTCGGCCTTGGGCGCGACCTCGGCCGGCGACGTCACGGTGAAGTAGACATCGTCCTTGACTTTGCGTGTTGCGCCCGCCGCGGCTGCGCCGGCTCCGGCGGTTGCGGGCGGCGCCGCCTTCTTCATGACTTCCTCGGGCCGAGCTTCCGGACGCGCCATCTCGGGCGCGCGTCTCGGGAGTCGGGCGCGCCTGAAAGCCGGGCTGCGGGTCAACAACCAGACCAGCGAAGCCGCGGCGACGGCGCTGACACCAATGATGACGAGCAGCATGGGAAACTGCCTGGGCCGCGGAGGAACGGGAGGTTCACCGGCAGTGTCCTTCACTGGTTCCTGCGAAAGCAGGATGGTGACCTGACAAGGGATTGTGTTATCGTCTTCGTTGGACTCCAGCACGCTGTTCTCCGGGTCGACGCGGGCGATGAACTCCACAGTCTTCCCGCGCAGGTCTTTCGGGACATCGACGATCAGTGTGCATACCCGGGAGCCCTGCGGCGCAAGCGGCTGAACGTCCATGCTGCAGGATACATCCCGGCCCGGGGACGTCAGTTCGAGCCTCGTGCTGCGAGACCCGCTCTCGCCGTCGTTCCTGACGTCAACCCAGAACTCGAACCGACTGCAGTCTTCTTCCACCTTGTAGTCAGGATTGGAGAGTGACAGATTCGGCAAGGGTTGTGGGTGCTCCGTCGGCAGCGTGATGTCGCGCTGAAGCCGGTTGTTTTCCAGGTTCTTTTCGTTCGAGACAGGAAGCACCTCAATAAGAAACCGAACCGTCCTGCCCCGGAGTCTTGGTGGAACTGCAAGCTCGATGGTGACTGTAGCCGCATCTCCAGGTTGAACTGAAGGGCAATCGGCCCGCGATGGCTGCCAGGCCGGAGGCGTACAGCTCACTTCCAGCGTTGTCGGCCCGGAGGCTGTGTCGCCGTTGTTGGCAACCTGAACCCGTAGCTTCAGCTTCGCTCCGTCGTCGGCATATTGGTCCGAGACACTCTTGACTGCCAGGTCCGGCCTCTGCGGCCCGGCGGGGACTTGGAAACCCACAGCGGCCCGGTTGTTGTCAGGGTTGGCATCACCGTCTCCTTTGACCTCAAAGAACACCGTATCCGTCGTGCCGGCCAGGGAGTCTGGCAGGGCCAGCACGCTGAAGAGGTCGAGAGGGCGAGATCCTCCGACTTTCACGGCCGGGACTTCGACCACGCGAGCGTCGCCGCTCGACTTCAGCCACACTCGCAGCTTGGCCGCGGGCGCGTTCCCATTGCCCACGTTCTCGACCGTGACGCCGACGGAGAGCGAATGACCGTTGTCCGCAACGTTGGCGGTCGGAGAGCGCAGACTCCAGTCGGGCTGAATCCGCAGGTGCACAAGAGCAGGCTGCGGCTGCACCGGATGGGACTGCGGCTGGGCCGTGAGCACAGCCGGCAGCACAAGCGTCAACCAGGCCCCGAAAAGGATTCTGTGCGTCTTCATGAAGCAGCCTCCTCCTGGCGCTTCGCCGGTACGGCGTGCCGGGTTGCAGACATCACGAATTGCGAACGGTCCGAGAGTGCGCCTCAGGGACTCCATTCTCCTGACGATTAGTAATACCACGAGCTTCCCTCTTTGTCAAATTGGACCCACATTACTGAGGAACGGACGAAGTCAGAAGCCAAAAGCTAAAAGGCAAAAGCCAAAACCGCAGAGGCGGAATCCTGATGCCGGACGTACGGATGAAGATGCTCAGCCTGCGAGCGCGTCACCGTCCATGGCCGCTTGCGCGGATTCGCGCCTGGCCGGGCACATGGCCGCGGACGTAGCTGCCCTCGTGGCCGGATACGCGGCCGCACAAGCAACCTGACGTATGGCCCGACCCATAGCCCGACAAGTGGCCCGACAGATGACGGTCTGCGTTTCGGTCGTCGCGGCGGCGGACGCAGATTCGTTCATCGTACGTCGTTCAATCATGGAATAGAATCCCGTCACGGTCGCCATCAGGGGACTGTTCATCGTACATCGTTCAATCATGCAGCCGGTCTCCATCACGGTACTTGTCACGGAATCGAACACGTAGGGAGATACGACCTACCCCATGGCGTAGGGTTCGTTCTGTGGTTCGTCCCCGTGTTCGTCCCGGGGGCATGTGCACAACCCTGCAAGTCCATGCTACGGAGTAAGTTCGGGCCACGCGGAGCCGGCAGGGCATCCGTGAAGCCCTTCCTGGCCAACTCCTCAGCCTGCGCTGCTGGGACGACCGTGAACATGCCTGCCCGGCCCGGAACGCACGG
This sequence comes from Caldifarciminota bacterium, assembly GCA_903908785.1. Lineage (GTDB taxonomy): Bacteria > Hydrothermota > Tepidihabitantia > Tepidihabitantales > Tepidihabitantaceae > UBA2258. The sequence goes on from CAIVTL010000265.1 coordinate 6,995, forward strand.
CTCTTCATGTCCTTTCGATGCCTTTACGTATCTCGCTGAAGTGGTGCATGTTAGCGAAATACGTTCAGAATGAGGTCTGAAACCACGCCCTGCGAACCGGGGGGCGAACCGTTCTGGGGACGGTTCCCGGGGCCATGGCGATTGCGAGTCGGACTGGGAGCCCGACCGCGATTTCGAGGCCGACTTTCGGTTTGAGGGTCGATGGGATTATCCGGCCGACTGTCGGTCAGATTTCCGCACCGACATCCGAGCCGGCGCGGAGAGCGATTTGAAGGTCGACTTGCATGGCGACCCGTAGCGCGATTCCTTCCGCAATTCCGAAACCGGTTCCAAACTCGGTTCGCGGCGTGATTCGTCGCGTGACTTCGGCGTCGGGCTTGTGCTTGAGCTTGCAGCTTAAGGCTGGCTCGAGGTTCCTCGCCCGCGCAGTTTGACAGGTGTGCCGGCCGCGCCGACAATAGGAAAGCACGGCAGGCGCGGCGGCTCGCAAGAAACACAACGGAGCCGGTGCCGCGACGCCGCAAAGCCGGCAGGACAACAGAGTCACAGTAGACCAAGGAGGCAGCATGGGCAGGACAATCATCGCGGCCAGCGACCTGCACGCGGACAGCGCGTCGCCCGCCGTTCAGGCGGCGCAGCTTCAGTTTCTCCGGTCGCTCGTCAACCGGACCGACGTCCCGTGCATCGTCAGCGTCGGCGACCTTTGGTCCTTGGCGCTGGACGGTTCAGTGGACACGGTGATTAGGAACAGCCACTGCGCCAACGTCCGCGACGTGCTGCGGCAGTTGTCGGAGTCGAAGCTGGTGGCCCTGGTGGACGGCAACCACGACCCGTACAGCACGATGCCAAAGTCCGAACTCAAGCGGTTCACGGACTGGCTGGCCGCTCCCAAGGTTCTCTTTCCCGGCGCGGGGTTCAACAAGCGGTTTGCCGGTCTGCCCACCGCTTATTTCATGCACGGCTCGCAGTTCGACCCGACGACCGATGTCTGGAAAGTGATCACCGATGCCTTGCGCCAGATGGTGGGTGCAAAGCGGGCTGAGGCGTTTGCGCGATGGGTAGTCAGCATCTACCTCAAATGGAAGTCCGGCCCGACGCCGCGCATGGTGCGCGAGCGCGACCCCGACGCCTATGCGCAGATGGTCTCATACCTGCACGAGCGAATGTGGCAGTGGACGCTGGACAAGCAGAACGGCTACGAGATTTGCGTGATGGGCCATACGCACTTTGACGAGTGCCGGCATAAGGAACTGAGCAACAAGACCTACGTCAATTGCGGGGCCTTTGACGGCAACGGCAACACCTATGTCGAGATAACCGCGGACGGCGCGCGCCTGGTGAAGTGGTAACGGACCGGGCGTGCTCCGGCAGGATGGGCAGACCGCAAACGAGAAAGGAGACCTTATGTCCCGCGTAGTCCATTTCGAAATCATGGCGAAGGAACCGCAACAGGCGGTTGAATTCTACTCGAAAGTCCTTGGCTGGAAGTTCCACAAGTGGGACAATCCGGGCATGGATTACTGGCTGATTACGACCGGCGACGACCACGTCCCGGGAATCAACGGCGGCCTCGGGCCGGGCGACCCAATCAAGGCGGTCGTGAATACGATAGGCGTTGCCGACCTCGACGCGACAATCATGCGGGTCGTGCAGCACGGCGGCAAGGTGCTGCAGTCGCGCGGTCCGCTCCCCGGTGTCGGTTGGTACGCGGCGTTCGAGGACCCGGCCGGCAACCGGTTCGGCCTGATGCAGGACGACCCGGCCGCGAAGTAGGCTTATCGGATAGGGTCAGGAACGGGCAGTCGGAGGCTGACGCCGGCTGCTCAGTCGGTCCAGTGCCGCCTCAATCCGGTCGCGGTAAAGGTGGTAGAGCAGCCCGAGAATCGCCGCAATCAGCCCGACAATCGCCCACTCGCGCCAGCCGAAGTGCGTCGCGCTTGCCCCGACCCCGCACTCGAGCAGGTTGCTCGGCAGCCGGCCGATGAAGACCAGCCCGAGAAACACCGGCAGCGGCATGGTCGTAAGCCCGGCCAGGTAGTAGACCCAGTCCCCGACCGGGTTCGGCACCAGCAGCAGCAGAAAGATGTAGAACGTGCCCCGGCGCAGGACCAGCGCGTCGAGCTGGGCCAGCCGGTCCGGCGGCAGGAAGTACTTGAGCAGCCGGCGGCCCAGCAGCTTGATGAGCAGGAAGTCAACCGTCGCGCCGAGCAGCACGCCAATCATCAGCCAGACCACGGTCGGCCACAGGCCGAGTGCGTACCCGCAGGCGAACGACATCGCGTTGCCGGGCAGCGGCGCTACGACAATCTGGATAACCTGGAACAGGATGATGCCGACCGGCGCCCACGCGCCCCAGCTCCGCACCAGCAATCGCAGTTCGTCCGGGTGCCGGAAATAGCGCCAGACCGAGCCGCCGGCAAAAACCAGCAGCACGACCAGGCCGGCCAGACCGGCAATGGTGAGCGCAAGCGTTACCTTCTGCCCGATGGTGTGGGGCGGTCGTTCCGCAGCCGGCCGGAGTCTTGGCGTGCCTTGGCGTTCTTGGCGGTTCATCTTCCCCGCGTCCGTCCTCGCCCGTTTATCCAACCAGTACCGCGCCGCCGTTGACGTTCAGAATCTCGCCGGTAATGAACGTCGAGAGTTCCGAAGCGAGAAACAACACGGCGCCGGCGAATTCCTCGGGCCGTCCGACCCTTCCCAGCGGAATCGTCGCCAGAACCTGATTGCGCGCTTCGGGCTCTCCCAGGCTGGGGCGCGACATGTCGGTGTCGAACCAGCCCGGCGCGATGCAGTTCACCAGGATGTGGTCGGCGGCCAGTTCCGGCGCGAGCGACTTGGTCAGGCTGATGACCGCACCTTTGCTCGCGGCGTAGTGGGAGTGGAATGCCTCGCCCCGCTGTCCCGCGGTCGAAGCGACAAGGATGATGCGGCCGCCGCCGGCCTTGCGCATCCGCGGCACCGCCTCGCGGCAGCAGAAGAACACGCCTTTGACGTTGACATCGAGCATCTCGGCCAGTTGCCGCTCGGTCATCTTTTCGATGGCCGCGCGCTTCCAGATGCCGGCGCTCGCGACCAGGATATCGAGCCGGCCGAACTCGCACCCCACGGTCGAGCACAGCTTCTTGACGTCGGCCGCGACCGCTACGTCCGCCTTGACCGCGAGCGAACGAACCCCGAATTTCTCGCACCGCGCCGCCGTGTCGCGGGCTGTCTTCGCGTCCTTCACGTAGTTCACGGCCACGTCCGCGCCGGCGCGCGCGAGCGCCAGGGCAGCGGCCCGACCGAGTCCCCGGCTGCCGCCGGTGACCAGCGCGACGCGGCCCGCGAGGTCAATACCGACCACGAGCCCTCGAACCGGGACAGGAATTCACAAACAAGGTATCTCGGGAAACCCCAAACCCCAAACTCTAAACCCCAAACCGGAAACCAGAATCTGCGTCATCTGAGTAATCTGCGGATAGTTTCTTCCGAACCTTGGCGTTCTTGGCGTCCTTGGCGGTTTCACTCCGGCTTCCGGGATCAGACACCTGGCTCGTCTTTGGCCGGCAGGGCGGCGCAGAACCGCTCGATTTCTTCTTCTGTATTGTAGAAGTGCGGGGCGATGCGCAGCCGGTTCTCACGCAGTGAGCAGATGAAGCTCTGCTCTTTCAGCCGTGCGAACAGCGCCGCCATGTCTACGTCCGGCCGGCTGGCCGTGATGATGCCGGCGTGGCGCTGCGGGTCAACCGGGGTCATGACTTCGAAGCCCTTCTGCTCCAGCCGCTGCCGCAGCAGTTGCGTAAGCATCCGCACCCGGGCCGCGACTTCGCTCATGCCCACGTCGAGCAGGATACGCAGCGACTCGCGCAGGCCGTAGATACCGATGTAGTTCTTCGTCCCTTCCTCGAACCGGCTCGCGCCCGGCTTCATCGGCTTGCGCGTGTAGATGTCGTTGAAGTCGTCCCATTTCGCCGACAGCCAGCCGAGGTTGGCCGGCCTCAGCTTCGGCAGTATCGCCGAGTTGACGTAGAGAATCCCGCTGCCCTGGGGCCCGAGCAGCCACTTGCCGCCGCCGGCATAGACGAAGTCGATGCCGAGTTCCCCGAAACCCTGGTTCACCGCTCCCAACCCCTGCATCGCGTCGACCAGGATGTGAATGGCGCGCGTGCGGCAGTGTGCTGCAATCGCGATGATGTCCGCCCTCACCCCGGAAAGGAAATGGACCCAGTCAATCGCCATCGCCCGGGTATGCCGGTCTATGAGCTTGAACACGCACTCCGGCCCCTTTGCCAACTCGACGCTGGTCACGTACCGCTTCTCGACTTGCGGCAGCAGGTAATCGAACGGGTAGGTATTGGTCGGGAACGCGTCCCGCATCACAATCATGTTGTCACCGTGCTGCCACTCGATTGAGCCGATGGCGATAATCGCGCCGGCCGACGTGTTCTTCACGAACGCAATCTCATCCGACCGCACGCCCATAAGCCGCGCCGCCATCTCGCGGCCGTCTTCAACCACCGCTTCGGCTTCCGGGTAGGGAACCTCACCGTGCCGGCTGCACCGCTCGATGTAGCCGTTCATCGCCGCGACTACCGGCAAGGCGAGCGACCCGTTCGAGGCGTGGTTCAGGTAGACGTAGCGCTGCGTGACCGGGAACAGCTTGCGGAACCCGGCCAGTTGCTCGGGAGTCATGGCCGAGAAATCCCAAGCACCAAATCACAAATCCCAAACAAGCACAAAGGAAAGGGGTTCCGGGGTTCTGGGGTTCCGGGGGTCCGGGGGTCCAGCCAGAACCCCTGAACCCTTGAACCCCTGAACCCTTTGTGACTTCGCATAGCCCTACTGCTCCAGTATCCGGAACTCGGTCCGGCGGTTCTTTGCCATGCCGGCTTCGGTGTCATTGGGCCCAAGCGGCTGGGTGTCGGCGTAGCCGTGCGCGGTCAGCCGGTCCGCCGCGACCCCGCACTTCTCAATCAGGTAGAGTCGGACCGCGTCCGCCCTCGCCTGCGACAGCTTCCAGTTGTCCGGGAAATCCTTCGTATTGATTTCCCGCGGGTCGGTATGCCCGGCCAGCTCGACCTTGATGGTCGGGCTCTGCCGCAGGATTTCACCGGCCCGGTTGAGCACGGTGTCGAACTGCGGCAGGATGTCGGCCTTGCCGGTCTCAAAGTTGACGCCATCGAGCACGATGGTCTGCTGCTTGCGCGCAAGGTAGAAATCCCGCTCGGTGGTCACCCCGCCCGTAACCTGCAATGTGCACGACTGCGGGATGTAGTCCTCACTCGGCCCGGTAATCCCGACGCGATAGTCGCCGGACGGCAGGTTCCGCAGTTGATAGGTGCCCAGCTCCGGCTTGACCGCCTCCTCGCCGAGCACCGGCCCACGGTAGACAACCCGGCCGCCGATGTGCTGCTTCGTGCCCGCGTCGAACAACCCGCCCTTGACCGTACCATACTTGACCCGCTCCATCGCCACGATGAGCGGCAGTTCCCGCCCGGCAATGACCCGGACCGCGTCTTCCTTCGGGAGATACCCGCTCGCCACCGCCCTCACCTTCAGCTCGACCGGTTCCAGCCCGCTGAGCGTGAGCTCGTCGGTCGTCGCCGACGTGTCGCGCGCCCCGGCCAGGGTAAGGAAGACTACGAGTGGAAGTTTCGTCTCCGCATCAACGACCGTGAGCGCAACCGCTCCGAACTTCGGCTTCTCCGGCGGGACGGGCGTGAACCGCAGGCCCACGCGGTGAGTCAGTCCCAGCCTGCCGTACGGCACAAAGGCATAGTCGAGCCCGAAGTTGCCGACGGTCACGCCCAGGCCGCCGGTCAGGCCGCTGGCGAAACCGAGGCCGCCCAAGTCGGTTGGGCCGGTGCGATACCCGATGCGCAAGGCCGCTTCCTTGATGGGCGCATACTCGACTCCCAGCCTGACGTTCGGGTTGTCGGCAAGCGGTACCGCGACGTCAATCGTGCCGGTGAAACCGGCGACTTTGTAGTTGGCTCCGACCGCGAACTCGGTCGGCAGCTTCTCGGTCACCGACCCGTAGGAAATCGCTCCCAAGTGCCGGGCCGCGAGCCCGACGCCCAGGCCGGTCAACGGGTGGCCGATGAAACCGAGGTCGACCGCCGCACCGGTGCCGCTCGCGGCCACGAGACCCTCCATGAGCCCCTTGACCGTGGCGCCGACCTGGTAATTGTCCAGTATCGTCATCCCGTAGCCCAGGGAGAGCACCGAACTCCAGGTGCTGAACGTACCATTCGGCTCGTTCTGCTCGGTCCATCCCTCGAAGCCGCGGTCACCGCTGTAGACCAGGCCGATTCCCAGCGCGCCCGGGCCGAGCGGTATGGCCGCGTGTCCGACCTCGTCGGTAATACCGGTGAACCACTGCTGGTGCGACGCGGCGAACTGGTAGCCCGCTATCCGGGCGAGCCCGGCCGGGTTCCAGTATATCGCGCTCGCATCCTCGGCCAGGCTGGTGTACGATTCACCCAGCGCCGCGCTGCGCGGGCCCTGGCCGAGCTTCAGGAACGGCAGGCATGAAGTCCCGCTCGACCCCAGCGCCGCGGCGCAGAGCGTCGCCGCAACGAGCCCCATACGTCCCATAAGTCCCATAAGTCTCATTCCCATGGTTCACTTCCTTACCAGCACCAGCTTCTTGACAATGGTGCTGTTTGTCCCGTTTCGGGAATAGTCCATAACGTAGCGATAATTGCCCGACGCGACCGGCTTGCCGGCATCGTTGGTCCCGTCCCAGTCGAGCAGCAGCACGCCCGCCCCGGCTTCGCTCTTGTCTCTGAGCAACCGGACCCGCGCGCCGGCCCGGTCGTAGAGGGTCAGCCTGACCGTGCCCGGCTCCGGCAGCCCGATGATGAACCGGGTTGAGCCTTCGCATGGGTTGGGGAAGTTATGCACGGTCAGGAGCGGCGCCAGGGCCAGGGTCAGAACCGCGCTGTCGTGCGTGGTCGTGTCACCATGCACCCAGCCGCGAACCACAAACGCCCGCGTCGAGAGCGTGTCCGGCATCCCGGCCAAATCACCCGGCGGCGCGTTCACCCGCAGCGAAAACCAGTAGTGTCGGCCGGGCTGGGCAAGCCCCAGCGTGCCACCCAGTGGGGCGACATCGGCCGAATCGTAGAACACCGCGGCCCATGCCGGCGGCACGTCCGACTGCCCGATATCAATCACCCGGGCCGAGTCCGACTCGAGCTCGGCATAGAACCGGTAGGTCTGCTGGCTGTCAGTGGCGACGGTATCGCTCTGGTCCGGCTCGACGTGCAGCAGCGAAAACCGGGCAACGGTGAGGCTCAAGGTCTCCTTGTCGTTCGTCCGGTCCTCGTCAACCGTCAGCATGGTCGAACAACTCACGCTGTACGTCCCGGCCACCGCGACCCAGGCCGGGAACGAAACTTCGACCGCTGAGTCGGGCTCCAGCGCAACGCTCACGTTCGCGGTTCGCGAATACGCGGCCCCGATTCGGAACCGCACGTCGAAGAACCGTTCCGGCCGCGCCCCGTAGTTCCGGACGAGCGCCCTCGGCTTCAGCGTATCGCCCGCCCGCGCCTCCCCATCCGTCCCATTCCGCCTCTCGCCTCTCGCCTCTCGCCTCTCGTCCCACCCCACCTGTTCAACCCCGATGTCGTGCCGGGCCGGCGGGCCGACGATGACCGTGGCGCGGACCGTATCGTTGCCGGGATTCGGGTCCCCGGCCAGCGCCGTATAGGCGATAACGTCGAGCGTCTCCATCGGCTCCGCGGCCCAGTTCGGGAAAGTCACCGTGTCCGAGGCACCTGATGCCAGGGTCTCGGCCACGCTCGCCTGGTAGCCGGCGCCAATCGCCATCGTAACCGGGAAGACCGCGGCCAGCGGGCCGAGGTTGCGAATGACCGCTACCGGCACGTACGAAACCCCGGAGTCGGCAAAGCCCCGCGGCGCGAGGATCTCCAGCGCGGCCATGTCCGGTATCGGCAACGCCACGACTCGGACCGAATCGGCAATCGTGTCGTTGGCCCGGTTGCCGTCACCAACCAGGTCGGTGAAACAGACAATCGGATGAGTCCCGAGTTCGAGCGCGGTCCAATCGGCAAAGGCGACCGTATCCGACTGGCCGGCGTCCAGCGAATCGCTGACCGTGTCCGCGTACGTCGGCCCGATGCTGAGCACAACCGGGAACCGGGCCGCCAGCGGTCCGAAATTCCTGACCACGGCCCGGGGCGTGATGACCGTACCCGAGTCAACCGAGTCCGGCGGCGCGAGGATTGCCGTCGCGCCGACGTCCGGTCGCGGCGGCCGCACCACCTGCACCCCGGCGGTGATAGTATCGTTGTACCGATTCTGATCCCCGACCAGCACGGTATAGCACGTGGCGCTCGTGACGCCGACCGGTTCGGCAATCCACTGCGGGAAACTGGCCGTGTCGCTGCCGCCGACACCAAGGCTCTCGGTTACCGTCTCGTTGTACGAAGCGCCGATGAGCATCGTCACCGGGAATGTCGCGGGCTGGTTGCCGAAGTTCCGCACCACGGCACGCGGCACCACGGTCGTGCCGGAATCGACGTTGCCGATGGGCGCGACGATGGTCGTCGGACCCACGTCGAAGAACGGCAGCGAATCGTAGTCAACCTGCACCGCGTAGAGCATCGGCAGGACCGCCGGGTTGTCGTACCGCAGCGTGGCCCGGTACTGGATGCGCGATGACGCCAGGTAGGACGGTATCGTGTCGCCGTTGCCGTATGGCTGCCACTCGGTCCATTCCGGGCCGGGCACGGGCGTGTTGCCGGTGCGCAACTCCAGCTCGACCGCGGAACTGCCGGGCGTCGTATCCTGCCAGGCCACTTTCCGCCAGACTACCGTGTCGCTGCCGCCGAAGACCGACGAGACGTACCGCTCCCGGAACCGCCGGTCATAGGCGTTGCCGACCTCGCGGGCCGCGCCGTGATGGCTTTTGGCCGCGGGCAGCGTGTCGCAGCCTGTCCAGCCCGGGCCCCAGAGCACGACCGACGGCTCGCCTCCATTGTAACCGTCAATGAACACGTCCGCCGCGCCGTCCTGGTTGAAGTCCGCGACCAGCCCGCCGGACGCGTTGAACCCCTGGGTCCCGATGTCGGCCTGGTTCGCGTCGCTGAAGTGCGTGGCCGAGCCAAGGTCGTTGAAGAATACCTGCGGCACCATGGTCACCGTCGTGTCGTAGTTGCCCCGGAAGAAAACAAGGTCCAGGCTCGTGTCCGCGTCCCAGTATGCGGCGGCGCTGCCGCCGTAGCAAGGCCCCGGATGAATGACGTCCCGCCGCGTTTCGGCAAAGCCCGACTCGCTGCCGTAGTACACGTAGGCGCTGAGCGCGTCGTCGTAGACGTTACCGGCAATGTCCAGCCAGCCGTCGCGATTGAAGTCCGCCACGGTCGTCCCATGCGGCTTGCCGTCGGGAATCGGCAGCCAGGCGATGGCGCGGGCGTGGCGCCCCGGGCCCCAATAGATAACCGCGTTTGAATCCCGGTTCCAGCGCACGGCGGCGATATCGGCCCACCCGTCATTGTCAAAGTCGGCAACTCCAAGGTCGTGGCCGATGCGGCCGCCCAGCGTGATAACCGACGTATCCGAGCTTGCGTAGCCGCCGTAGGAACCCCAGAACACGTAGACGTCGCCTGAGTCCGTACCCGCGATAATGTCAAGGTACGAATCCCGGTCCAGGTCCGCAATCGTCACCGCCTCGCTCTGCCCACCGGTACTGAGCCAGGTCGTATCGGTCGCCGACGGGCCGGAATCACTTCCCCAGTAGATGACCACGTTCCGGGCATGCCAGCCCGAATGAACCAGTTCCGCATAGCCGTCGGTGTTCAGGTCGGCAATGTCAATCCCGCCGCCCCCGGACACATCAAAGTACCGGCTGCGCGCCGAGTCATACCCGGTGGCGGAGCCGAAATAGACGCGCAGATACGGCCCGGAATCATCCGGACACACCATATCCATGTAGCCGTCATTGTTCAGGTCGAACCGCGGCGCGAACTCCACCGTGCCGCTGTCCCGGTACGAAACGTACAGATTGTTGTCAGGCGCGCCGTCGCTGAAATCCTGCTGCGAAGTCTCCACCCAGCTCATCCCCCACGCCCCGGCACAGAGCAGCGCGGCCATGAGTCCCATCCGTCCGATCCGCTGCATTCCTCTCGCCTCTCGCCTCTCGCCTCTCATCCGCTACCTCCTCACCAGCGCCAGTTTCTTCACAATCGTGCTGCTCTTGCCGCCGGCCGAGTAGTCCAGTATGTAGCGGTAGCTGCCCGACGCGACCGGCTTGCCCGCATCGTTGGTCCCGTCCCAGTCGAGCAGCAGCACTCCGGCTCCGACCCCCCGACCCCTGTCCCCCGACCCCTGTACCCCGCTGAGGAGCTGCCGCACGCGCGCGCCGGCCCGGTCGTACAGGGTGAGAGTCACCGTGCCCGGCCCCGGCAGGCCGATAATGAACCGCGTGCTGCCCTCGCACGGATTCGGGAAGTTGTGAATCGAGAGCCCGGGCGCGAGGAACAACGAAAGCGCCGCGCTGTCCCGGCTGCTCGTATCCCCGCGCACGGTGCCGGTGACGACGAATCGCTCGGCGAGCGTATCAAGCACGCCGGCCAGGTCCGGGCCCGGTGCGTTCACGCGCAGCGAGAACCAGTACCGCCGGTTCGCCTGGACCGGCCCTAGCGTGCCGCCCAGCGGCGCTACCCCGGCGGAGTCATACAGCACCGCTGCCCAGCCCGGCGGCACCTCCGATTGGGCAAGGTCAACGACGCGGGCCGAGTCTGATTCCAGCTCGGCATAGAACCGGTAGGTCTGCTCCGTGTCGCTGGCAATGGTGTCTCGCTGGTCCGGCTCGATGCGCAGCACCGAATACCGGGCAACGTCGAGGGCCAGGGTCTCCTTGTCGTTCGTCCGGTCCAGGTCGAGCGCGAGCATCGTTGAGCAGTTCATCACGTAAGACCCGGCCACCGCCACCCAGTCCGGGAAAGCGACCGTGACCGTGGAATCCGGCGCAAGAGCGGTGCCGACGTTGACGGTGCGCGAATAAGCCGCCCCGATTCGGAACCGCACGTCGAAGAACCGCTCCGTCCGCACCCCGAAGTTACGGACCAGCGCCCTCGGCCGCAGCGTGTCGCCGGCGCGCGCGGTTTGCGCCGGCGCGAGCATCTCCGCTACCCCGATGTCGTGCATTACCGGCGGGCCGACAAACACGTTGCCGTAGACCGTGTCGTTCGACCGGTCGCCGTCGCCGGCAAAGTTCGTGTAGCAGGTCATCGGACAGTCTCCCCGCACCAGGGCGGTCCAGTTCTTAAAGAAGACTGTATCCGACTTTCCGGCCCCGAGCGAATCGGTCACGGTATCGGCATAGGCTGACCCGATGCTCATGACGACCGGGAACCGGGCCGGCAGCGTGCCAAAATTCCTCACCCCCGCGCTCGGCGCGACGACCGCTCCCGAGTCAACCGAATCCGGCGGCGCGAGAATCTCGGTCGCACCGAGGTCCGGCCGTACCGGCCGCAGCACCGCGACCGTATCGCGCAGCGTGTCATTCCAGTGGTTTAAGTCCCCGGGCAGCGCGGCGAAGCAGGTCAGGTCCACAGCCCCGACCGGCTCGGCCGTCCAGGGAGCAAAGACCAGCGTGTCGCTCGTAAGACTCCGCAGGCCCTCCGCCGTCACGGTCTGGCTGTAGGCGGCGCCGATGAACAACGTAACCGGGAAGTCCACGGTCCGGTTCCCGTAGTTCCTCACCACCACCTGCGGCACGACTACCGTACCCGAATCGAGCGCGCCCGCCGGCGCGAGGATGGTCTTGATGCCGACGTCGAGAAGCACCACCGAGTCATAGTCAATCCGCACCTCGCTCAGCGCCGGCAGCGCCGCGGGGTTATCGTAGCGGAACGTCACCCGGTACTGAATCCGGCTCGACATCCAGAACGCCGGCATCGTATCGCCCTGGCCGAACGACTGCCACTCCTGCCACTCCGGGCCCGGCTCCGGCGAGTTCCCGGCGTGCACCTCCATCTCGACCGTGGAGTTGCCCGGCGTCGAATCCAGCCAGGTGATTGAGCGCCAGCGTGCCGTGTCCCCGGCGTAGAAGACCGACGAGAGATAGCTCTCGCGGAAAGTCCGGTCATACACGTTGCCGATTTCCCGCGACACCCCGTGATGGGCCTTGTTTGAAGGCAAC
>CAIVTL010000266.1 GCA_903908785.1 Caldifarciminota bacterium
ATCTGTGGTTTATCATTCCGGATTTATGAAAGACCCGCGAATCTGGGGCCTGAAGAAATCGCCGTGGGTTTACCACGTGGCAGCGGCCTCGTGTAACAACTGCGACATCGAGATTCTGGAGCTGCTCACGCCGAGGTACGACGTGGAGCGGTTCGGAATCGTGCTGGTGGGGTCGCCGCGCCACGCCGACGCGCTGCTCGTGACCGGCGTTATTAACCGGAAGTCCCTGCCCCGCGTGCTGGAAGTGTTCGAACAGACACCGAAGCCCTGCCTCGTCATCGGGGTCGGGACCTGCACCTGCAACAATCACATTTTCCGCAACTCGTACAACGCGGTCGGGCCGTATGACAAGTATCTGCCGATGAACGCCTACATCCCGGGCTGCCCGCCCAAGCCGGAAGCGATGATTCTCGGAGTGGTGAAAGCGCTGAGCGAGCTATGAGACAGGCTGAAGCCGGGCTCAGAGAACTGATACTAGAGGCCGAGGTGTACGAGCACAACCCGCAGCGGCTCTACATCCGGATTCCGCGTGAACGCCTGACCGCTGCGGCCCAGTACCTGCATCGGGAGTGCGGGATGAGGCTGGCGACATGCACGGGCATTGACACCCGCGAGGGGTTCGAGGTTCTCTATCACTTCTCGGAAGACAAGACCGGTATAATGTACACTTTGAAGGTGCTGGCACCAAAGGACGACCCGAGAATCGAGTCGCAGGCCCCGTGGCTTCCGGCCGCGGACTGGATTGAACGAGAGATGCACGAACTCCTGGGCATGGATTTCCCGGGCCACCCGAACCTGATACCACTGCTCACGTCCGATACCGACTGGGACAAGAGCAAGTATCCTCTGCGGCGGGATTTCGAGCGAAGAAACGAGGCCCATGAGCAGTAGGCGCGTTATCCCGATTGGCCCGTACCATCCGCTCCAGGAAGAGCCCGAGTTCTTCAAGCTCATTGTCGAGGGCGAGACGGTCGTGGACATGGAAATCAACCTCGGATACAACCACCGCGGCCACGAGTTCCTCTCACCCGAATTGACCTATGACCAGATTCCGTTCCTGGTTGAGCGGATCTGCGGAATCTGCTCTAACTCGCATCCGCTGGCCTGCGTGTTGGCGCTTGAAGACATCTGCGGAATCAAGCCGGCGCCGCGCGGCGCTTACATTCGTACGATCATCCATGAGTTGGAGCGCATCCATTCGCACCTGCTGTGGGTCGGACTGGCCGGCCACTTCATCGGGTACAATACGGTCTGGATGTGGGCGTGGCGCTATCGCGAGCACATCCTCGAGGTCTTCGAGATGATTACCGGCAACCGGAACCACTATGCGGCCAACAAGCCGGGCGGGGCGCGCCGCGACATCCTGCCGGAGCAGGTTCCGCAAATACTGGCGGCACTTGACGTGGCCGAGAAGAAGACGGTGATGCTCACCAACGCGGTGCTCGACGACCCGGTTATCAGGGTCCGGCTGGAGCGGGTAGGGGTACTCACGCGGGAGCAGGCCATCGCGTATGCCGTGGTCGGGCCGACTGCCCGTGCCTCAGGCGTTGACATTGACGTGCGACGTGACGACCCGCACGATGCCTATGCCGAGGTGCCTTGGAGCGTGCCGGTGCTGCCCGGGGGCGACGTGTTCGCCAAGGCCAAGGTCCGGCTGCTCGAGACCTTGGAGTCCATCAAGATCATCCGTGCGTGCCTGAGGGAGATGCCGGACGGCCCGATCCAGGTGAGAGTCGAGGAGATTCCGCCCGGTGAGGGCATCGGCCATACCGAGGCGCCGCGCGGTGAGGTCTTCCACTATTTGCGGTCGGATGGTTCGAACCGGCCGCTGCGGCATAAGATTCGCGCGCCCAGCTACATGAATATCGCGTCGAACGTGTTGGCAGTGAAGGGCGGCTCGATAGCCGATGCCGCCCTGACCCTGGCCGCGGTCGACCCGTGCTACTGCTGCACTGAACGCATGGCCGCCTTCGAGGACGGCAAACTCAAGTACTCGGGCAGGGAACTGCTCAAGCTGTCCTGGGCGAAGACCGAGCGGCTCAGGGAGCGTAGGCCTTGATCCTTACCGCCGTCTGGTGCGCGGTGCTGCTTCCGGCCGGACTGGGCGTACTGCAATTGCTGTTCCGGCGCATCGGCGGCGGGCTGAGAGGGATAATCGCGCTCTTCGGGACGGCGTTGACGCTGGCACTGGTGGTCTGGTTATGGATAGCGCACGGCAGTACGGTCACCCCATGTGGTCTATCACCGGACATGCTCGCGCCGTTTTTCAGGGTTGACGGCATCGGTTTGCTGCTCGCCGCGTTGTTCGGTACGATCTGGCTGCTGGTGGTGTACTATTCGCTGGGCTACATGCGGGGTCATGAACACCAGGACGACTACTATGGGTTCCTGTTGCTGATGCTCGGTGCCATGATGGGGTTCTGTTTTTCCTGGAACGTGATTGCGCTGTACATCTTCTGGGAGCTGGCCGGCGTGTGCACGTGGCGACTGGTGGCGCACCGCCGGTCCGACCGGGAAGTCGCTACGGCAAACCGGACGTTGCTTATCACTTTTTCCGGCTCGGTTCTCATGCTGGTTGGGTTCGCCATTCTATTCGTCGAGAGCGGGTCGTTTGACGCGACGGCGCTCGCCGGGCACGCGGTCAGCCCGTGGGCCGCCGCGCTCATCCTGGTCGGGATGGTGACGAAGTCGGCCAGTCTGCCCTTGTACATCTGGCTGCCGGACGCGCACACGGCGGCACCGTCGCCGGTTAGTGCGTTGCTGTCCGGCGTCGTGGCCAAAATAGGCCTGATTGCCTACCTGAGGGTTTTCGTCCAGAGTCACGTCATGCTGCCTTCGTGGTGGACGTGGCTGGTCGGCGGGCTGGGCGTGTGTGGAGCGCTCGTGGCTGCCGGCGTCGCGCTGCGCGAGAACGACATCAAACGGATACTGGGATTCTCCACCGTGAGCCAGCTCGGCTACATCTTCCTCGGGTTTGCGATTGCGTCCGGCCTCGGTGTTGTGGCCGGCATCGTCTACCTGGTGGCGCACGCGCTCGCGAAGTCGGGGCTTTTCCTTGCCATGGGTATGGTCGAGCACAGCACGGGCAGGCGCGACCTGCGGGACCTCGGCGGGTTGATGCGCGGGATGCCGGTCACGGCGGCCGCGGTCGCGTTGCTGATGCTCTCGATAGTCGGCATACCGCCGTTGCTCGGTTTCTTCGGGAAGTTCTATGTCGTGGTTGCCGCGACCGGGGTCAGCCTGGCCCTTGCGGTGGGCGCAATCGTGGCTGCGGTTCTGACGTTGCTCTACATGCTGCGGCTGTACCGGGTTTTCATCGGCGAGCCGCGCGACGGTGTGGTCGGCCACGAGAGTTGGGTCATGACTACCCCGATGGTTGTGCTGGCGGCGCTTACGACCGGCCTGGGCTTCTGGTTTCCGGCGTTCGTGAAATTGGTCGAGCGGGGGCTGGGCTTGTGATGGACAGACGAAGTCAGAAGCTAGAGGCTAGATTGCAGAAGTCAGAAGTGACGGTCGAACCCCCGCGCCCTGTATTCTACCTCCTACCTTCTGCCTTCGGAATGAGGCACGGCTGATGCATCCGTTTGTGTTGATGCTCGCGATTCCGGCGCTGGCGGGGCTGCTTGCCTACCTCGTCGGTCGGCTGCGCAACGAGTTCTGTTTCATCGGTGCGGTCGGAACGCTATATTATGCGGTGCGGCTTTTCTTCCGCTCGCGCGGCGACGTTATCGAGTACGTGTTCGGCCGGCTCGGTAGCCTGCCTTTGGGGTTCAGACTCGATGCGATGTCGGGTTTCATGTTGCTGTTTGCCGCCCTCTTCTGCGTGCTTGTGGTCCTCTTCTCCTTCCGCTACATGCGGGGCAAGGACGGGACGCGCGGCTACTACCTCTACCTGCTGCTGGGGTTGGCGTGCGCCAACGGAGTCCTGCTGGCCGCCAATCTCGTTGTAATGTTGTTCTTCTGGGGCTTTCTGCTGGTCATCGTCTACGGGCTGCTGCTGGTCGGGCGCGAGGGTAGCGAGAACGTGGCGGCCAAAGCGCTGGTGGTCGTTGGGCTGTCCGATTTCGCCATGCTGCTCGGAATAGCGCTGCTGCTGTGCCGCGGCGGCTGGGTCCACACTGCGCCGGCGACGCCACTGCCGCTGACCGACCCCGCAATGATTCTTGCGTTCCTGTTGGTGGCCGTGGGCGCACTGGCCAAAGCCGGTTCGATGCCGTTTCATTCCTGGGTTCCGGCCGCGGGCGAGACGGCGCCGGCGACGGTAATGGCATACATTCCTGCCTCGCTCGACAAGCTGCTGGGCATCTACCTGCTGGTTCGGCTGTCGGTGTACATGTTTGACGTGGCCTCGAACCCGGTAATTCGGAACGTGCTGATGGCGGTCGGTTCGGTCACGATTCTGGGCGCGGTGATGATGGCGCTGGTCCAGAAGCGGGTGATGAAGCTCCTCTCGTTTCACGCGGTGTCCCAGGTCGGGTACATGGTGCTCGGCATCGGCACGGGCATCCCCGTGGGTATTGCCGGCGGGTTGTTCCACATGCTCAATAATACCGTGTACAAGACCGGACTGTTCCTGTCCGCGGGCTCGGTGGAGCACTGGGCCAAGACTGATGAGATTGACAAGCTGGGCGGCCTCGCCCGGCAGATGCCGCTGACATTCGTTTCCTTCCTCGTCGCCGCATTCGCCATCTCGGGTGTGCCGCCGCTCAACGGTTTCGTTTCCAAGTGGATGGTATACCAGGGCGTCATCGGCCTGGCCCATGAGGGCAGCCGGGTGTACCCGGTGTTCCTGATTGCCGCGATGCTGGGCAGCGTGCTGACCCTGGCTTCGTTCCTGAAGCTGCTGCACGCGGTTTTCTTCGGCCAGCGACCAGAGTCACTCGCCAAGGTGCGAGAGGTGGGGTTTGGCATGTGGCTCCCTCCAATGCTGTTGGCTGTCCTGTGCGTCGTTTTCGGGGTGTTCGCCTACCAGATACCGCTGCGCGGTCTCATTTATCCGAGCCTGCCGCTGCTCGTTGAGCCGACCGGAATCTGGCAACCGGTGCTGAC
>CAIVTL010000267.1 GCA_903908785.1 Caldifarciminota bacterium
GCCGGTCTGGTGCAACCTCTGGAGCAACGGCTGGTGCAACCTCTGGAGCAACGGCTGGTGCAACCTCTGGAGCAACGGCTGGTGCAACCTCTGGAGCAACCACTGGTGCAACCTCTGGTACAGTGGTTCCCCCAACGCCCCCCGGGACGCCACTTCAGCATCCGGGGGATGGCCTCCAAGAGGGCTCGAACGCTGCTTTGACGGAGAGCGAGAGCCGTGCTTAGGCGCTTACCCAGCGGGCTACGGAGAGCGAGGCCAGGTTGGCGATGGCGCCGATTAGGTGGCGCTGTTCGGGGAGCAGGGACTGGTAGTCGCCTTTCACGCCGATTACGCCGATGGTCTGTTCCCTTGATTTCATCGGGATGAAGAAGAAGCCGACGCTCGCCAGCGTCTCGGTCCCGGCTCCGGCCGGCTGTCCGTGGCCAAAGGTCCATTCGGCGACCGCGGTCTCTTCGGGTGAAAGCGCGAGGTCGGGTTGGGACTTGGCCCATATCCGGAGCCCAGCCGCGCTGCCGCCAAACAGGACGACAATCGGGTCGGAAACCGCTTTGGAGAGGTTGCGCACTGTCGTCTGCCCGACGTCATCGAGCACGGTCGTGCGCAGCACGGTGACGCTGTCGTGGATGTCCCCGGCCTGCCCGGCCATGTTGCCGATGAGCAGTTCGAGCGGCGGCAACGAGAGCAGCTCTTTGCTCATCTCTTCCAGCAGCGAAATGCGCTCGGCCCGAACCTGGAGAGCCGCGTACTGACGTCGGGTGACCCGGATGAGCTGGCCGATGACAATGGAGGCAAGGAGGAAAACAATGGCGCTGACGATGTCGCCGGGCCGGGCCATGGCCAGGGTGAGCCTCGGCTCGACGAACAGGAAGTCGAACGTCAGCAGGCTCAGGATTGACGCCATGACCGACGGGCCGGTGCCGTAGCGGAGCGCGACGAGGATTACCGCGACGAGATAGACTGAGTAGAGCGAGACCGGGTTGACGTAGTGCTCGAGCAGGAGGTTCAGGCCGGTGGCCAGCGCCAGCACCGGCAGCGTCAGCAGGTAGCCACGGAGAAGGGGCCAGGGGTTCTGGGGTTCCGGGGTTTGGGCCTGAACCCGTGAACCCTTGGACCCTTGAACCCCTCCTTCTCCGACTGTGGGCGCGAGCAGGTACAGGTCGAAGTCGGCCTGGTTGCGCATGAGCTGGTAGACCGGGGAGCGGCGGAGCACGGCCTCAAGCAGAGACCGCCGGGGCTTGCCGATGAGGATGCTTGAGACGTTGTTCTCGCGGGCGAAGCGCACCAGGCCGGGCACCACGTCGTGGCCGGACAGGGTGGTCGCGTGCGCGCCGAACTCTTCGGCGAGGTTGAAGGCGTCGGCCAGCCAGGTCTTCTGTTCGGGGGAGAGCTCGGCCGCGCTCGGGGCCGCGACGTAGACCGCGAACCATTCGGCATTGGTGTCTTTGGCAATCCGGTAGGCCTTGCGTACAAGCTGGCTTGCGGTCGGGGTGGGGCCGATGCAGACCATCAGTCTTCCCGCGGCCGGCCAGGTGCTGCTGATTGCCTTGGCGCGCATGTAGTTCAGCAGTTCGCTGTCCATCTTGCGCGCGGCCACGCTCAGGGTAATTTCCCGCAGGGCGACCAGGTTGCCGCGCTGGAAGAAGCCGGCCATCGCCTGCTTAGCTTGTTCCGGGATGTAGACCTTGCCCTCGCGCAGGCGTTCGAACAGCTCTTCCAGCGGGATGTCCACGACCTGGACTTCGTCGGCCCGGTCGAGCAGGTCGTCGGGCACGGTCTCCTGCATGCGGATGCCGGTTATCTTGGCGATAATGTCGTTCTGGCTCTCGAAGTGCTGGACGTTGACCGTGGTGTAAACGTCAATGCCCGCGGCCAGCAGTTCTTCGACGTCCTGGAAGCGCTTGGGGTGACGGGACCACGGCGCGTTGGAGTGAGCGAGTTCGTCTACCAGCACGCCCGAGGGCTTGCGCGCGAGCACGGCGTCGAGGTCGAACTCTTCGAGCCTGATGCCTTTGTAGTCGGCCGACTTGCAGGGAATGAGTTCGAGGCCTTTGAGCAGTTCCGCAGTTTCGGCCCGCTTGTGTGTCTCGACTACGCCCACCACTACGTCGTCGCCCCGGCGCTTGAGCAGGTGTGCCTCTTCGAGCATCGAGTAGGTCTTGCCCACGCCCGGCGAGTAACCCAGGAATATCTTGAGCCGGCCGGACCTGCCTTCTTCCTTCTGGATTTCCTTCAGCAGGGCATCAGCGCGGCTCTGCCGCGAGTTTCCAGTTTCCAATTTCCAGTTTCCAGTCGCTTCTTGGTCATTCTGGGCACTGGCACCTGGTACCTGTTCACTGGACATTGGTTGCTCCGGAAATACTATCCAGCGCGAGGTTCAGTTTCAAGACGTTCACCCGGGGCTCGCCGAACATGCCGAGGAACGGCCGGTCGGTGTTGTGCAGCACGAGGCTGCGGACCATGGCCGGGTTCAGGTTGCGGGTCCGGGCCACGCGCCCGATTTGGAGCAGCGCGGACTGGGGCGAGATGTCCGGGTCGAGTCCGCTGCCGGACGCAAGCACGAGGTCGGCCGGAACCGGCGCATCTCCGGGCAGTCCTTCATCAGTTCTTACGCTGTCCATGCGGGCGCGTACCCGCGCGAGGAGCTGCGGGTTCGATGGGCCGAGATTCAGGCCGGTCGAGTGAGTCGCGTCGTACCCGCACTCGGACGGCCGGCCGTGGAAGTATAGTGGTGATGAGAACTGCTGGCCGATGAGCTGCGAGCCGACCAGGGAATTGTCGAGTGTCGAATGACGATTGTCGAATGAGTGAACCAGGCTTCCGTTGGCACGGAAAGGAAAGAGCAGTTGGGCAATGCCGGTGACGGCCAGCGGGTAGATGATGCCCAGCAGCAGCGAGAAGACGCCGAGTATCAGGAGGGACGTTCTCAGGTTGCGCATGGGGTTCACGCGAGATGGAGCCAGACCAGCAGCAGGTCAAGGAGCTTGATGCCGAGGAACGGGAGCAGCAGTCCGCCGACGCCGTAGACCAGCAGGTTGAGTCGGAGCAGGGCCGAGGCCGATCCTCCCTTCCAGGGAAAGACTCTAGCACAATTAACGGCAACTGGGATATTCTTGTTCTCTGCGTTAAGTACTCTCGTAAGTGCGATCGGGCTGGTTTATTTGCAAACCAGTTGGCAGGTCCGCGATACGCTGCGGTTAGCAGTATTGGTATTTTTCGGACTGCTTGCCACTCTAACCGTACGCAC
>CAIVTL010000268.1 GCA_903908785.1 Caldifarciminota bacterium
CGGTATGCCGATACCGGTGTCTTCGACCAGAAGTCGAACTCCATTGCCTCCGCGCTCCAGTTCCAATGTTACCGACACACTTCCTCCGGGCCGGTTGTACTTGATGCCGTTGTCGATGAGGTTGACCAGCAGCCGTCTGAGCAGCAGCGCATTGCCCTGGATACCGACTTCGTCCAGCCTGTTCAGTACCAGCGATATCCCCATCCGCTCGGCCAGCATCCGGGTTTCCTCGTGCGCCTCCAGTACGACTTCGTCAAGCGCGACGGGTTCGCTCATCAGCATGCCGCTCGATGCATCCGTGCGCGCCAGCAGCAGGAGGTCGTCGACGATTCGCTCCAGCTTGGCCGCTTCCTCCAGCCCACTCGCCAGCACGGCGCGGTACTCCGCCGGCTCCCGTTCCTTGCGCAGCGCGACCTCCATTTCGCCCCGGAGTGCGGTCAGGGGTGTCTTCAGTTCGTGCGCGGCATCGCTGGAGAACTGTCGCACTTCGTCGAACGCGCGCTGAATCCGGCCCAGCATGGCGTTGAACGTCGCCGCCAGTTCGCCGATTTCGTCGGGCGACTCCACATCCGCGATCCGGCGCGACAGGTCGTCGGCGCGGATGCTGTGTACGGTCGCGACCATCCGCCGCACGGGTTGGAACGCTTCGCGGATAAAGAAGTAGCCGAACAGGGTCAGCACGGCCAGGAGCAGCGGCACGGCCACGAGCAGCGTCAGGGCCAGCCGTCGCAGCGTCTCGGTCACCGGTTTCAGGGACATCGCGACCTGGATGATGTACTGCGCGCCGGCACCGCGCGCGGCGAACGTCAGCGTCCGCCATGGGTAACCGCGCACCCGGCCGTAGGTCTCAAAGCCTGCGAAACCCCGGAGCGCGGCCGCCCGGACTGCTGCCGCCAGGGGCAGCGATTCTGCGGCCGGCTCTCTTGTGAACACCGCCAGAACCTGGTCCGACGGGCCGGAAGCGGGCCGCACCAGCACCTGCAACTGGCCGGCATGATGTTTCTCAGTAACGCACTCACTTACGATATCGCCCACTGCCTCGTCGTGCTCCTCCAGCAATGCAGCGGTGATGTCCTGGGCAGTATTCCGCAACGCTTCGTCGGTACTCGTCAAGAGACTGCGACGCAGGCCATAGTATAACAGCAGGCTGAACGCTACCATCACGACGACAACCGTGCCGACGTACCAGGCCATCAGCCGGGTCCGAATCGAACTACGTCGCATCGCCGTCTTCGACCTTCATGAGGTACCCGACCCCGCGCACGGTGTGAATCAGTTTGAGTGGAGAACCTTTGTCGATCTTCTGCCGCAGGTGGTGCACGTAGACGCTGATGACGTTCGTCGCCGGGTCGAAGTCCATGTCCCACACGTGTTCGGCAATCACCGTCTCGGACAGCACGCGGCCCGGATTGCGCATGAAGTACTCGAGCAGCGCATACTCCTTGCCGGTCAGCACGATTTCTCGCCCGCCGCGCGACACCCGCCGCGTCACGGGGTCCATTTCCAGGTCGGCCACCTTGAGCCCCGCGGTCTTGTATTTCTGGCCTCGGCGCAGAAGCGCCCGCACTCGCGCCAGCAGTTCCTCGAAAGCAAAGGGCTTTGCCAGGTAGTCGTCGGCTCCCGCATCCAGCCCTTTCACGCGGTCGTCAAGCGCATCGCGGGCTGTGAGCATGATAATCGGCGTGGTGATGCCGCGGCGCCGGACTTCGTGACACACCTCGATTCCGTCCTTGCCCGGCAGCATTACATCAAGAATGATGACGTCATATTCGTTCACCTGCGTCCAGTGGGCCCCGGTTTCTCCGTCCGCGCAGATGTCGACCGCATAGCGTTCCTCCCGCAGGC
>CAIVTL010000269.1 GCA_903908785.1 Caldifarciminota bacterium
AGACGCAATTGCCCGAGTAGTCACCTTCCTCGGCGCGGCCCTACGCGAGAGCGGGCTGACGGTAGAGAGGCTGATTCTGTTCGGCTCGCATGCCCATGGTGATGCACGTCGGGACAGCGACATCGACATCGCCATAGTCTCTCCGGATTTCAAGGACAAGGACATCTTCGACCGCTCGAAGCTGGTAATGAAGGCCGAGCTAGCGACGGTGGACAAGTTCGTAGTCCCGCTTGACCTTGTGATGCTCACGCCCGAAGAATACGAATCCCGCAGCTCCCCCATCGCCTCCTTCGCCCACGACGGCGAGGAGGTGTACACCTCAAATCCGCGGTGAGCGACCGGCGATTTGACAAGCCTGCCATGGCTGCGTAGCATGTATGTGATGCGGAAGTACCAGGAGCCATGCCGGGTCGTGGTCGCAACCATCGTCCTGGCTCTTTGCGTCATGCTGACATCGCAGGCGCATGCTAAGGTTGTAACCGGGCGCGTGTTTGACGAGGGGACCGGAAGGCCTGTGGCCGGGGCCAGAGTGATCGCTGTGCCGAGCCTCATCGAGACGGTATCCGACGACACAGGGAAATACCGACTGGTCGTGCGCGCCACTGACTTTCAAATATCGGCGAGTAGCGGCAGACTAAGCGACTGCGTCACACTCCCTATTGAGTGCGATGTCCTCCGTCACGACTTCCATCTGTCTATCCCCCGCATCGTTTCTCATGGCGGGGGCGAAGACTGGTTTGACGACGCGCCGCGAACGTCAACGTCCGCCGCCGTTCGATTGATCATGGAGATGGATGCCCAACGTCAGCGCGATGCACTGATGAGGCTGCTCGATGACTTGTGCCGTCCTGCGCCTGACTTTGAGGGACTTCCTCACAGAAAGAGCCTGGGGTCTTGCTGTGAGACGGACGGCGAGTCACGCTGGAGCGTCAGCAAGCGGGACACAGGTTCTGCCGGCTGGGAGCATGTTCTCGGCCGAATTCCAGGCATTGTAGTTCGCTAGCCACCCCACCCGGCTTCCACCGCAAACCCCACTCCGAACCTTAGAGATTCTTCGACTCCGCTTCGCTCCGGTCGGAATGACATCGTTCGCGACGTTCCTCTCCCCACTTTGCCATTTCCCCTTTCCCCTTCGCATCGTGGCGGTTCCTAATTGTCCGAGGCCGTGAGCCGTTAGCTGTTAGCTGTAAGCTGTCTAGAATCCGACCGTGAATCCGAGCCGGGCGCGGCGGGGCGGGCCGTAGTTGTTTATCCAGTCGAGCTTGGCCTTGTGGTATGCGACCACGCGGCCGTACTCGACGAACTGTGCTTCGTCGCGGGTGACATACCCGTCGTGGTTCAGGTCCCGCTCCGGGTCGTAGCCGGGATTGCCAAACCACTGCGGCGTGATGCTCGTGTCGCTCCGCACGAACTCGAAGTCGTAGTAGTAGAACCGCACGCCGTCGTCAACCGGGGACCCTGTCTCGGGGAAGACGTTAAGCACGTCCCTGATGTCAAGCAGGTTCAGCACTTCGGCCACGAGGTCAATCCGCATCCGGCCCAGCTTGACCGGCTTGGTGATGACGGCGTCGATGTTCGACCGCCACGGCCCGACGATTGTGTTCCACGTTGCCGGGTCGCCTTTGCCGCCCGGCGGCGAATACGGGAACCCGTTGCCCACGTACCCGAGCAGGTGGCACCCGAGGCTGTCGAGCACGGCGTCGGCCCACTTCACGCCGGTCGTCTTCTCCGGCACGGTCGCGTCCGCCTGGACGAAGAACCGGTTCCGCTGGTCGAAGTCGAGCGTGTATTCTACTGCCGGCACGGTGACGCCGCGCTGGATGAATTCGTAGTATGCCTCGTTTGCGTAGGAACTCGTGCCCCGGGCAAAGGATAGCGTATATGAGAGCTTGGTGTTGAACCACTTCCGCCGCAGTTCGACGATGAGTTCCACGCCGGTCAGCTTGGCGTAGTCGATGTTCACATAGGTCACGTACGCCTGCGGCAGGGCCGGCACCTCGCGCGTACCCACCAGGTCGTACACATCCTTGCGCCAGAGGTTCGCGGTCAGGAGCAGGTCTTTCACAACCTCGCCCTGCAACCCGATTTCATACGACTGGGTCCGCTCCGGTTTCAGGTTCGGGTTGCCGACAACGAGCAACGAGTCCTGGTAGCTGGTGCGATAGACCTTGGGATTGAGCGTGTTGTCGTACAGGGCCGAGAAGAGCGGGAACTGGAGAAAGTAGCCGTAGTTGGCCCGGGCAAAGAGCCACTC
The DNA here is from genome assembly GCA_903908785.1 of Caldifarciminota bacterium. Taxonomy (GTDB): domain Bacteria; phylum Hydrothermota; class Tepidihabitantia; order Tepidihabitantales; family Tepidihabitantaceae; genus UBA2258. Next base: position 2,255 of record CAIVTL010000269.1, read on the forward strand.
GGTTATGCGGAACGACGCGCCGAGCCTTGGTGAGACCCCGCTCTTGGGTGTCGCCTGCAGGCGCTTCGTGAGCGAGTCAGGCGCAGCCACGCTCTCCTTGTAGGTAACGTTGGGCCGGAGCTGGTCGAAGCGCAGCCCGAGGTCCGCGTACAGGCCTTCGTGCTCAATCTTGTCCTGCACGTAGGCGCTCAATTCTACCGGCCGGACCTCGTAGGTGTCGAGGAACGGGCTATTCGACTTCACCCAGCGCGACCAGTCGCTCGCCACGTCGTACAGGTCGGTCTCCGCGCCGGCGGTGAGCTGGTGGTGCGGGGTCACCTGCGCGGTGGCAAGCACCTTCGAGTTCCATGTCTGGGTCGAAGTGCGGCGGTACTGGTCATAGGTGCCGTCCGTATAGAAGTACC
>CAIVTL010000270.1 GCA_903908785.1 Caldifarciminota bacterium
CTATCCAAGAAGAGGTATATCCTGTCAGAGAACAGGAGCGCGTCCATTATGTCGTGGGTCACCATAATCGTGATGATTCCGCGTTGCTCAATGTACTCCCGGAGGAAACCGACGATGATGTTCTTGTTGACTTCGTCGACATTGGCAAACGGCTCGTCCAGTAGCAGCAATCGCGGCTCAACCGACAGCGCCTTAACCAGACTCACGCGCGCCTTCATCCCTCCTGAGAGTTCAGACGGATACTTGCCGAGCACGTTGGCCAGACCGAACCTGTTCAGCATCTCGACACAGAAGTCAAAGATGCGCTCGTCGCCAAAGATCCTGACGGCAAGCCGGAGGTTCTCCTTCACCGTTCTGAATGGCAGGAGCGACGGATACTGACTGACCATCGATATCCGCGCGCCGGCCGGTGTGACGTCCAGTTGACCCGACTGAACCGGAAGCAGTCTCGCTATCAGCCTTAGAAAGGTGGTCTTGCCCACGCCAGAGCCGCCAATGACAGAGTAAATGCCCTTCCCCTCTACGGCAAATGAGAAATCACGAAGGATGGATGCATCGTCGTTGAACCCGAATCCGACGTTGGTGAACGCTACGCCAACGACCGGAGTTGCACTGCGGGCCCTATTTGTCAGGAGATGCCTGCCTCTCTCGCGCCTTGTCCTTGACCCACGATCCCAATGACCAGAACGAGAACGGTATCACCAAGACCATCATCAGGAGCGCCACGATGACTACGAGGAGGGCAATCCACCGCTGGAGTCCGAGTGACAACCTGTGGAATTCGATCAGCAGGAAAATGAGCCCCGTGCCAACGAGCACACCGAACACTTGCCAAGCAATCGCCAGGGGTTCGTTGCGTATCAACCTCCGCACATAGGGCCAGAAGCGTATCGAAGCCAGTTGACTCCAGAATCGCTTCTCCATGTCCCGGTGGCCGCGCAGGGCATCGAGACAGGATGCGTCGACTGCGGCCCCTTCTGTGGCACACGTCATCTGTGCATACTTGATGAGGCCCTGGAGGGCATACGCGGATTGCCAGAAGAGAATGAACTCATGCGCGTCGGGTCGGTCTGGGGCCGATTCGTCAAAGACATAGGCCCCGCGTATGTCGAATCGAGCAGTACCTTCGGGCTTGTAGGGGGCGAACCCCTCCAGGGTGCGCGTGCTATCCTCGGTCACATGTTCCTGCGTAACGATCTGCTGCAGAACTTGCACGAGGAGAGTTCTGACCACGGGATGCTGGATGTAGCCCGCTGCTGCCTCGAGCGCATCTATGGCAACGAGGACCGCGTACAAGATAAACGCGCTGCCCACGCCGCTGTATTGCACAACATAACCGTCTGAACGTTTGTATACACCGGAACGGTCGTGTATCCTGCGAGAGGCAATCATGTGCCCGCGCAGTTGCTCGATCACGGCATCCAGTAGGGCCTTGACGTCAGCTTTCAGGTCCTCGCGTTCGGTATTCAGGAGGGAATGACACGCATCGTGCATCTGGAGCAGGCTCGCCAAGGCAAGCAGCGCCCGACACGCGTTGCTGTAGGTGAACTTGTGGGCCGCAGGCTGTTCCGACAGCTTCTTGGCCTGCTGCCTGGAGAAGACCCACGCGTCGTGCAGTTTGGTCTTAGCCAGCGGGGCGCTGACCAGACGTGTCACGTCTGCGTCTGTCGCCTTCGCGAAGGCTTCCACCAGCACGCTGACTACTTGAAGTGTCGCGACGAAGTCAACGAGCTTGTCTTCCGTGTCATCCTTGCCGTTTTTGGGGAATATCGGCCAACCGGGGCCCTTGGCCTCGGGTTTGGACTCGTACCAATCGTCGAGTAACGTCTTGACGATCCGTTTGTCCTGGAACTCAGTCATCTTCAAGTAGTAGAGACTGGCCACGATGTGCGCAGGGTCGTTGATATCCCGGTCCTTAAAAGCCAGGACGTCGCTCTTCTCCGTTGGTTTCGTCGGATCCAGCGCCTTCCGGTCGAGCGGGACTCTGATTCTATCCGGGAGTCCCAAGTATTTGTCTTTGCTCGCCTGTCGCTTCTCGTAGACAATCTTGAAGAACTTCTGGCAGCTTTCTACTGTGGCATCACCAGGTTCCTTCGCGAGAACTCCGGCTTTCTGCGCATCGGCCAAGGCGAAGTACACGTCGCCCAATCCCCACAGGCCACTGATACTCCTCTCCATCTGCATCAACTCGCCAAATGAGTCCGGTATGTAGCGAACCGGCTCGTACGGTTCGTCGTCCTTGGGTCGGTAGTGCGCCACCTGCAGGTTCTTGATGAGGAAATCGGCAAGCGCCCTGATCGCCTGCTCAATACCCATACCTACGTACACTTTTGCACCTCGCCTTCGATGTAAATATAGACAGGTTCGAACGCGCCGGGCTGGACGAAGCGGTCGCAGATATCCGATATCACAATGCCGCTCGCCAGCATCGCACTGGTGTAGGCGCAAAGCGGCCTGTGTCTTATGTAGACAAAGGGAAGTTCACGCCCCTTAAATAGGAAGATCCCCTTCTTCCAGAACTCGCGGCTGTAGCAGGGGCGCCGCCCGACGCGGCCAAGCGGTTCTTCCCTGTAGCTGGCGGTACTCAGGAATCCGGCCATCGGATTCGTAATCGTCAAAATGAACTTCCCCCCAAGCTTCACGTGGCGAGAGATGCCTGCCATGACGGCTCTCAGGTCGTACACGTCCATGAGCGACAAGTTGGCCACCGCAACGTCAAACCGGACACCTGCGCTATGGCCCGCTGCTTCTATCAGCGTACTCTGCGCTACCGGAAGCCGCCTGCGACGGAGTTCTTCCGCAGCCATCCTAACGTAGCTGACCCGTTCTGACCGGTTTGAGGCCACTGCAATCTCCACCATCCTCGCAGAGATGTCTATGCCGACTACGCGCCGAACGGTCGGCAAGCTCTTGGAAACCCACTGTGCAAGGTAGCCTGTCCCAGTGCCTATGTCTAGAACCCTCTCCGGTCTAATCTGAGACAGCCTCCCATGGACGAAGTCGGTCAGCCCGGTCAGTTCACGGTCACCGAAGTCATGGTCTAAGAACAGCGTCGCGTACTGGTCCGCAATGATACCCCACCGCCTCGCGACCATCGGGGGAGTCACGGTCCTTGGAGAGCCGACTCGCCGCGCTGGGCGTATGTTACTTCTTGAACGCGCTGTTGTCGACAATGTCAGGCAACGAGGCCGGCTTGGTTATCAACTTCTGGTCTAGAAGCATCTTGGCCGTCGCCTCCCACCTGTCCATGCTCTGAAAGCCAAGAGGAGTGACAGACTGGTCTATCAATGCAAGCGTGCTCTTAAGTGAGAGGTGTACGAAGCCTTTCTCCATCGCCGCATATGATGCAAGCACGATGCTCTCGGTCTCTGCCGGGTGCTCCAGGGCGTATTTCCATCCCTTCAGAGAGGCCGCGACAACCTTCTGGGCTACCGCGCGATGGGCTGCAAGAAACTCGGGGTTGACCGCGATCACCGAGCTGTAGATCTTCAGGCCGAAGCTGTCGACGAGAATCTCGCTTACTTCCTTTCCCTGAAGCCTGACGAGATTCGGTTGGTTCTGAGTATATCCCATTGCCGCGTCAACGTCGCCGTTCAGCACCGGTTCAACGCCCCAACTGATCCCCACTTCCTTTACATCTTTGACAGACAACCCAAGTAGCTGCATCATGGCTTCGTACTCTAGGTAAGAACTGCTCTGGTATAGGGTGCCGAGCTTCTTGTGTATCAGGTCCTGTGGCTTCGTAATGTTCTTCTCTTTTAGGGAATAGATGCTTGTGGGCGACTTCCCAAACACAATTGCGCACGACTTCACGTTCTGCCCTTTGTCGTTTATGAGAACGACGGCAGCGGCGCTGCTCACGCCAATCTTGTACTTGCCGCCCGCTATCAACTGGGCGGCTTCGTTTGCGCCGTTCCCCTCCGTCAGAGTCACATCCAAACCCGCATCTCTGTAGAAACCTAACTCCTTGGCAATGATGTAGCCAGCGTATTCCGGTCCTGCTTTCCAGTCCAAGAGGAAATCGACTTTCTCTGCCGTCTTCTTTTGGCAGGAGATGAAGAGGGTCGCGGCCAGTATGAGGACGGGTGCGACATTGAGGAGTTGTTGGATTCTCAGCCTTGAGTGCTTCACGCTAATACCTCCATGGTCCAAGAGGACCGACTTCTAGTCTGTGTCGAAATGCGACCAGTCTTTCCATAGTACTGTGCGAAAAGATAGCGATGCAGGGTTTCATGTCAAGCCGAAGCGGCGCGCGGCTGGGCGTGCCGAGTGGGTGGCCAGGATCCAATAAGATGCCCCGTAGTTCCTCGATACTCCGCTAGGGCGACTGGGACTAGTGCGTCTGTCGTTCGCCGATCCACTTCATGAGCGCAGCGACTGACGTCCACCACTTCTCCAGTGTCGCGCGATCGACCTGCTGCACGACGTCATTGCGGTCCCGGTAGATCATCTCGCCTCGGTGGGCCACTTTGTTCCGCGCCCGGAATAGGTAATCCACTTGCTCATAAGCCGAGTTGTCGTCATCCTTGAAACTACTCCCGAATGCCAGCTTGGCGGCACCATCCATCAACTCGATGACCCTGACGCTGACTCGCCTCTTGTCTTCTAGATACTCGAAAGCCGCGCCGGCCGCAGACGCCTTCGCGAAGAACGCCTGTTTGACGGCAACTTCACATGCGATAGCCATCTCCAAGATGGCCCGCTTCCACTTTCTTTCCAGAATCGAGTTCTGGGCATCTGACAGGAACTCCCTGTGCGTCTCGACTGTGATGTCGTTCTGCAGAACGTTGCTCAACTTCGCGTCTTCGCCAGCCGTAAAGTCCTTCTCTCCGAGCAGCTCTGTGCCTGGAGGGCGTAGCATGCGCGAGGAGAGCCGGATCACGCCAGGCGCGAGCCTATTCCCGCCTTCATCAATCCAAACCGGGTTTCGGAAACCAGCATCTCTAATCTCGTACTCACGGAGGTGCGGAGTCTTCATCTCGTACTTGAAGAAGCGAATAACCCGATTCACGACCTTGAGTGCCACCGCGACGTAGTCGGGTTCTAGCTTCTCAAGCCAGACCCTACGTTCTGTGACATCCCGGCCGCCCTTCCCGTTGCCGACAATGTGCGGTGGCGCGGAGTTTTCTTCTCGAGAGACCGAAACCTTGAGTTCTCTTGCGGCGCGAATCTCCAGCCTCTCGCCACTCATCATGATCTTGGCTCCTCCATTGCGGAGTAGGTCCACTGTTACCTCGAAGCCGTCAACGGTTGCAGCATAGCGAAGCGAATCCTCTGGCAAACGCTTGACTCTCAGTTCATTTGGGAGCGCGAACTGGAACGTGGCGGTCAACCTATGCATTCAGTTTCCCCTACCATACAGCCAGATTCGCTATCGCTCGCCATCATGGGCAGGATACTAGGACTCGCGGGCGGGCGTGTCAAATGGGCATGATGGCCGACGGCTTGCGGCTCACGGCTGACGGCCTTCCGATTTCCGAGTGACGATTGGCGAGTGACGCGCGGAGCGCGCGGGTTCCCAGTTTGCAGTAACGGTCGTGGCGTGCGCGCGGGGTCCACGAACAAAGTTACTCCTTGAATTCGATGTCCGATTTTTCGCGGCGCTGGAAGTCCTGGACAAGGGCGTCTATGTCGCCGGACTGGAACCGTTCGGCCTTGAGACGAATGTTCGCTCCGAGGTCTCCGCCCGCCATTCGAACTACCTCAATAACCCCAACGCGCCCCATGCCCTTCTTGGGCAGCAGCGGCCTCTCGGACAGTAGGCTTAGCATGGCCTGCGGGCTGACCGGCAGGAGACCTTGGCCTTGGTACGCCACCCAACGGTAGTGGGCGGGCATCGCCATAACGGCACGCACCCCATCTACAAGAGCGATGGGCAGCGAGCGTTTGATCTCAACCACGTGAACGTCGCCGGTCCCCGCCCGGTCAAACGCAACGACATCAGCGCGCGCGAAGTAGGTGCCTTTCGTTGGCGGCCAAGCCCGTTCGAAGTACACTTTGGGAAGCATGAGCGCCCGAATCAGACAATGTGCCACTGGCTCGTAGCAACGCTCTTGGCGCACCGGTCCTCGTCCAGGCTTGGGGTGGTCGGTACTGTAGGCCATCTCTACATCCCTTGTGCTGACTCCGAACTAAGAAACACGAAACTCTTGTACGCCCAAGTAAAGAAGCGTTCGACGTTCAAGCGAATTCTCTTCGTGTCCTCGCTATCCGTCGGGATGAAATGTTCGTCATAGGCCACGGCTGTCTTCCGCGCCAAGATGCTACTGAGGCGGTCAGCGCCGCTTGTGTCAACTTTGACGCTGCAACAGACCTTCTTCAACAAGCGTACGGCCTCTGCGTGCTGCTCGTCGGCGGCACGCGTCCCCACATGGTGAACGACAACCGCATCCGTCAGGGCAATCGCAGCGTGTATCCCCAAGAGGGCCGCCCCGTTGAACCTCTCCATGTCTGCCTCGTCCTTCATTCCATCGAAGAACTCGGACGCCCGGCCGCGGTAGTTGACAAAGCGGGTTCGGTCCAGAGCCCTAGTTCTCATGGCTGGATGCCTACGGGCGGCGCGCAGGCTCCGCCGCTATCGGGAGATACGGCCGGTTCGGTCATGGGCAGGATTCTAAGACTCGCGGGCGGGCGTGTCAAATGGGCGAGTTGTGGAATCCGCATCACTTCGGCGTCCGGCGACCATTCTCGTGCACCCAGCCTTCCTTGTCGTGAAGCTCTGCGTGACAGTTGAGGCAGTAGACGTCGCACGTGTCGGCCTCCGCCTCCAGCTTGGCTCGGGCCATCCTTGTCAGTCGGGTGCCGCTTATGTTGAACCCCTTGCGTTCATGCCGCCTGTGATGGAAGCAGAGCGCGGAGAGGCTCTTGTGGTATCCGCACTGACGGCATCGGCCGCCACGCTTCTCGAGGAGTTCCTTCTTGATCCGCTCTCGACGTGCCTTGTGGGACTCAGCCATGCTGCTCCTCAGATATCATCGCGGACACGAAGTCATCTTTGCCGTTCACATCAGGTACCTGGGGTTACCTCCGACGGCCTGCCGCCACTACTACCACTCTCGATGAAAGATCCTGCCGTCGACCGTGTCCGTGTACTCGACAACAATGCACTTTCGCCATTCGAACTCGTACCGCCCACGCGTAGCCTCCAAGTCTGGCGGCAACTCCATCTCGTCCTCATTCGCGGTCAACAGGTACTGGAAATCTGGATGGGACTGCGACTGCTCGTGCACATAGTTCAGCACATGCATCTGGGTGGCTTTTGCGATGCTCGGGAACGCACCGTCGTGCACAAGAAACCTGGGCAAGTCTCTCTTACTCAAGACCAGATGCAGGAGGACGGTCAGATCGAAAGCCACAAGTCTGAATCTCGACTGACCGAGGGAGGCTATTCGTGGAACCCTAATGTCAAAGGTGATGGGCGCCGCTCTGTTAACGGTAGTCTGGATGTCCAACCCAGCGCCCTCGACGTCACTATCGACCAGAAAGGCGCGACGGACCACCTCCCGGAACAGCGTTCCTAGCTCATCAATGGCCCCAGACGCGTGATCTAGGTCGCGGACTATGCGTCCTATAGAATCAGATATCCCCGATTCGATGCTGAAAATCGCACGCTTGATGCTATTCACGCTGTTCAGCGTGTCTTTGGTCTTCTGCAGTTCCGCTTTGGTCTCGACGAGCGTTTCGTAGGAGTGCTTCATGCTGTCAAGAGCCTTGCGTTCCTGAAGTCTGCCGTAGAGAACCGAACGCCTCGCCTCCCATTGCGACACCCCGTCTACGAGTGACTTTAGCTGAGCCTTGATCTCCGCCTCGCGATCCAGCAGAAACCTCCTCCGGTTCTCCGCGATCTGTCGTCGGAAGGTCAGAGCTTCATCCAGTTTGCGCCTCAGCGCCGAGGCGAACGTCTGGCTAAGGTCCGCGTACAACCTCGTGACCCTAGCAACATCCACCTCCTCCGTGTACTCATAACTCCTCTCGTAATCCTTCAACCGTCGATTCACGCTGTGGTAGCGGTTCATGGCGTCCGAAATCTTGCGGGAGAGTGAGACCAACTCCTCTTCGACGCTCTTGTAGCCCCGAAGGAAAACTTTATCCTTCAGACTCTTCTCTATTAGGGCCACGCGAGCCTCTGCTGCACCGATGTCGGCTTTCAACTGCAGGATTGGCTTTCCCGTTTCCTCTACGGCTTGCTGTTCGAGCTCCGCCAGCACATTCTTCTTTCGTCTGAGGTCGAACTGGAGCCGATCAAAGTCTATGACCCCTCTATTCGGCAGTCCAAGCAAGTAGAAGTTAAGACCGTACAACTCCGAGGTCCTCGCGGCCTTGTGCACGAAGTTGAGCGGCGTGGTCCTGTCGTGCTGTTTGAAGTCGTCTTTGACGAAGAAGCGGAGCAAGCTCCTGAACCAGTTCGGGTCCGCAAAGCAAGCTCCGTCTGCCTCTGAGGGGAAGAACTCCGTCGCAAGAGCCTGTTTGGCTTCGGGCTTTGAATATGAGGTCAGTGTCTTCCCGGCCTCACCGATCTCCACGACGCCAGGTCTGTCGAAGTGTCGACGTATGAGTCGTGACTTCCCGGCTACCGCCAGCTGCAGTGTAACCGATTGCTGGCGAAGAAAGGGGTATTTCGTCACGCTGAAATAGTCCTTGTCTCCGTCTGAGCAGAGCGCGTAGTCGATCAAACGTACCAATGTAGACTTGCCGACGCCGTTCGGTCCTTGCCCCGTCCGTTCGCGAGAGTACTTTCCAAGCACGAGGTTGATACCCTTGTGGAATCGAACTTCGTCGAACAGCCCGGTCTCAGAACAGAGTTTTTCGAGGAATATCATGTGCCGTCAATCCGATCCTGTAGTCGTCCAATCGAACGAAACCTAGACAATAAAGCACAGTCAGTGCATCGAAGAACATCGCATGGGTTCGCCTCACGTCCCCCTTCAGGAAGTCAGTCAGTCAGGACACCCTCGACAAGAACAGAGTCGGACCGACGCCCCAGTAACCGAATGATCTCGGCACCCAGGACGGCCGCACTCAGGTCGAGACGACTATCTGGTGTTAGGTCGTTCATCGAGTTCTGCTTTCGTCTTCTTGCCTATCAGGCACCGTTCAAAGAAGTAGAGAAGCACCGTGGTGACATAGAAGGTGTAGAGGTCATCGTGCGGATGGGTCGCGGATAGTTCTCGGATGACGCCCTGCAGTCTTTTCTTGAACACGCCAGCCCTCTCGGAATAGGCGCGCGTAATCCTCGTCTTGAGGGCGGCCGATTCATCTGGCATTAGACCGTCCATTATCTCTTTGAGAGTGCCGAAGTGACGAAGGCACTCGTAGTACGTTTCGGTGGCAGCCTCGACGTCGCCCGCCGCGTAGTTCACCAAGATCTTCTCTTTGATGTACTTCGGCTCGGTATATGATGGTGCCTGGCCAGCCCCCGAAAGCGGTCGAGCAAGGTCATCGACGACTTCCCGCAGAGTGTCAAAGGAGAATTGCTCCTCGGGGATATCCAAGCACATCGCTAGTGTCTTCCTGCTGCTCCACGACAGCTCGCCCAAAAGCCCTAGCAGACGCGTCACACCGACGGGGTCGGTATCAGACTTCAAACCCCGGACAAACTGCAGCATCGCTGCAGTGAAATCGTCATTGTGGACTACCTGCCAAACGGGGTATTTGCGGGCCCAGTTCTCTCTGTATTTGCGGAAGTCGTCGCCTATCTTCTTCTTGAAAACCGCCAACGTGGGAGAGCTTGGTGCA
>CAIVTL010000271.1 GCA_903908785.1 Caldifarciminota bacterium
AGACTCTCCGGCAAATCGTCCGGGCAGCAGTTCGGACAATAGTCGGGACAATAGCGGGGCAGATAATCCGCCCAACTATTCGGCAGATTCTCTGGCGAATCGTCTGCCCAATTATCCGGCGAACTATGGCCCCAACGGCAATCAATAACCAGCAGTCACGAGTGCACACCCGCGCATTTGACACGTCCGGTCGAGGTGCTACTATCTCCGTGTGGACGTCCACCGAATCGCCACAGGAGGCAGTCATGTATCGTAGTCGACTAGCATTCGCACTGGCCATGGCCGCATTGGCCGCAATCCTCTTGCCCTCTCCCCTGCCCGCCCAAATCACCTTCCAGCGCACCTACGGCGGGGCAGGCTATGACGAGGGCTATTCAGTCCAACAGACTTCAGACGGCGGCTACGTTATCGCTGGATACACCAACTCATTCGGCGCTGGCGACTACGACGTCTACGTAGTCAAGACCGATGCGGCTGGCGAGACAACCTGGACCCGGACGGTCGGCGGCGCCGGCAAGGACGAGGCAGGCTGTGTTCGACAGACCTCGGATGGCGGATATATCGTCGCCGGCCAAACTCTGTCCTTTGGTGCAGGAAGCGCAGATGTCTATCTCATCAAAATGAACGAGATGGGCGAAACGCTCTGGACAAGAACGTACGGAGACACGTTTCCTAACGTCGGGATGTCAGTCCGGCAGACGGACGATTCCGGCTACGTGATCGCCGGATATACGTACTCTTCCGCAGAGAACCGGAACGACGCCCTACTGATCAAGACCGACCGTTCCGGCAACATGCTGTGGAAGAAGACCTATGGCGATACTCTTTATGAACTGGCAAGCTCGGTCCGGCAGACACCGGATGGCGGCTATGTATTTGCCGGGTACAAGGGTGCGAGTCGACTAGGTGACCGACAGGTCTATGTCGTCAAGACACAAGCGGACGGGGACACAGTATGGACGAGAACGTATGGCGGTCCGTCATACGACGAAGGCTACTGCATTGAGCGCACCCATGATGGCGGATACGTGGTCGTCGGCTATACCAAGTCCTTCGGCGCAGGACGAGAGGACATATACTTGTTGAGGACGGATGACGCTGGAGACTCGCTCTGGGCCAGGACATTCGGGGGCACCGGCTACGACAACGGATACTCCGTTGCGCAGACCGATGACGACGGCTTCGCTGTCGTTGGCTACGCCACGCCACCCGACACGGAGTACTGGGATGTCTGCCTGATCAAGACCGACGCCAGCGGTGATACGGAATGGACAAGAACCTACAGCCACTCGCCATTGGAGGAAGTGGGATACTCGGTTCAGACGACCAGTGACCGAGGCTATGTTATTGCGGGTTATACTTGCTCACCCAACGGCGACCATGACGTCTATCTCATCAAGACCGATTCCTTGGGCAATGTCGCGGTTGAGGAGCCGAAGGGAAACCCGACCCGCGCCCCGGCCCTGTCGCTCACCTGCGAGCCGAATCCGACCACGGGAACGACAACAATCCACCTGACGCCATTCGCCTCTCGCCATTCGCCATTCGCCCTCCGAATCTACGACGCGCAAGGCCGCGCCGTCCGCTCGTTCTCCTCCCTCCTCTCTCCTCCCTCCTCCCTGACATGGGACGGAAGGGACGACAGGGACCAAACGCTGCCGTCGGGAGCGTACTTTCTACGAGTTGATGCTGGCACCGAGCAGGCCTCCACGCGCCTCGTCCTTCAGCGCTGAGCCCAGTCTGACGTGCCCGGCCACCACCACCGACACAAACGACCGCTGTGGAAACGGGTTGGCCGGCGCACACCGACCTCCACAATGATCGCCCTCGCGTTTGTTCTGCTTGGGTTATTGCTTGTGTCGCTATGGCAGGCACTGACCGGTAAGTGGTTCAGGTGAGCTGCGACAGCCGAAGCAGACCTTTGACCGGACTCTCGCGGAAACGACGCGCGGTCGCGCGCTGAGTCAGTTCGAGGTCGTCGCGACGGGCGCGGTCGCGTTCATTCGCCGCCCGCCGAGTGGGTCCGCGGACGCGCGCCGCCGGAACCGCCGATAATCGTGTCGGACACGGCCGGATACCAGCCGACGTCAACCCCCTTTGCCAGAACCACCGCCCGCGCCTGGCGGAACAACGGGAAGGAATTGCCGTGCAGGAGAAAGACAATGCAGTCGCGGGTCCGGTCTATGCCGCGGAGATAGACTCGCAGCCAGTCGATAGACTCCCCGGTCTCCTTTTTCCGCACGCACCGGGCGTAGGAGTAGTACTGGTCGATCTTGTAGTGGAAATCGTCCATCGGGTAGAGTTTCCCTTCGGCGACCTCGATGTACTTGGGGTTCTTGCTCGATGGAGTCATGGTGAGCAGGTTGCCGGTGACCTCCTCTCCCCCTTCCGGTGCGCCCGGTTTGCGCCCCTCAAGCAGACTGACCATGCTCAGCTTGGCCCTGACCGTCTGTCTCAGTTTGGCAAGTTCCAATTCACCTTGAAGCAGCGCAAGCGCCTTTTTCGCTTCGTCGAGAAGTTCGACGGCGTCGCGCTTCGCGGACCCGGCCGCAGCGGCCTGCACCTGTTGCTCGAGCTCGCCGACTCGCACGCTCTCGGCGGAGACGCCCTTTGTGATTTCGGTCATCTTCGCCGCGGTCGCGCGCCGGTCCGCCGACCTTTGCGCGACCAGGGACATATGCATGTATATTGCCGCTATCTTCGCCCGTAGCGTGTCGGCTTCGGTCTTCAGCGACTCGACCTGCGCAAACGGCCCGACGGCTTCCTTGCGGCTCGGCGTTGTCTTCCCCGACGGTATCACGGCCCAGAGGGGTGCAGAACAGAATCATGCCGACGAGCGTCATCAGCGGGTCCTGGAACATTTCGAGCGACAGCTCGATGCGGCGTTGCTTCATGGCTACCGGCCGGGACCGGAGAAGTCCAGCTTCTCATCGTCGTCAATCGGCTCGTAACACAAGGTAAGGCCGGACTGCTCGAGCTCGGCGAGGCAGTTCGCAAACGTTCGCATGCCCCCCGGGCGGACAAGGAGTATGATTCCGTCGTGCCCCTCGGTCGAGCCGAAGATGCTGCCGGGGTTCTCGTTAGCCACAGCTTTCACCTTGCCGCCGGGATGGAAGACCACCTGGCCGGCGCGACACTCGACAAAGATGGGGTTCGACAGGTTCTCGGCAATCCGCAGGCTGTCATAGGTGTTGAGCGGTTTGGCGCCGGGTTTCGGAACGCGCGCCTGCCGAGACCCGAGTTCCCGGATGCGCGCCTCAAGCGCCGCGGCCCTTTGCCTCAGTGCGACCGTGTCCGCGACTCTGGCAAGCTGGTCGTCAGGCTGCTCAATGACGGCCAACTGCGCCTGGGCCGAGTCAATCTGCCGCTCGACGGCCTCAAGTTCCTTCGCCTGTGCCGGGCTGGCGCCGCCGATTCTGCCCAGTTTCCGAGCCAGCGTGTCCCTCTGCTGCCGGAGTTGCTCCAGTCGTTGCTGCGCCCGCGCCGGGTCATCAGGATTGCCGAGCGATGCGGAATCCAAAACGAGGCGACCCTGCGCCGCGGCCTCTTTGAGGGTCAACTCCCGGACCGTTTGGTTCAACTCAAGCCGCACGGCGAGCAGGCTGTCTCGCCCACGCGCGAGCAACTCGGGAGTCAGGTCCGCGTCCCTGCCCATCTGGGTACCCAGGTTCACGGCACACGTGGCGAAGCAGATGAACGCAACGGCCCCGGTCAGGCAGCAGAGCAGCAACAGAATCTCATACGATTCGTCGCCGGCTCGTCTTACCTGCCTATCCATGGTCCTCCTCGGTGGCGGGCCTGACCGATATCTGGTAACGCGGCATCCGGCTGACTCTGTCCTCCAGACCGTCGAGCCGCCGCGTCAGTTCGGCCGTCTGCCGCTGCACCGACGCCTCGACAACCTGAGCGAGGCGGTCCAGCCGGGGCGTGAGTTCCACCGTCTGCCGTTGCGCGGACACCTCGACAACCTGCGCCACGCGGTCGAGCCGAGGTGAGAGTTCGGCCGTCTGCCGCTGCGCCGATACCTCCGTTGCCTGCGCGATGCTGTCGAGCCGGGGCGACAGTTCGGCCGTCTGCCGCTGCGTGGTCATCTCCACCGCCTGCAAGAGGCTGTCGAGTCGCCGTGCCAGTTCGGCCGTCTGCTGCTGGCTGGCAGCCTCGACAATCTGCGAGAGGCGGTCAACCGGCGCGGCGATGCCGCGCTCGAGCCGCTCCACGGCCCCGGAATACGCCGCGTCCAGTTTCGGCCACCACCGGTCAAGCGCCTCGGTGATGTCGGCCGTGGCGATTCCGCCGCCGCCGACCTGGCCGACCGCGGCCCGGAACCTTGTCATCAGGCTCCGTGCGATTTCGTTAACGCGGTCGATAAAGGCTTCCTCCTGCTGCGTGAGGAGTGTGGAAAGAATTACCAGCACGATGGCATACACCAGCCCCAGCAGCGTGGTGTCGAAGGCGACGCTGAGCGACGAAGCGAAATCCCTCAATATCATCCGCAGCTTGTCGACGCTGTCGGCCAGCGCGGCGGCCTGAGGGAACTTGGTCATGCCCAGCGAGAGGCCGACGACGGTACCGAGAAAACCAAGCACCGGGACAAGCTGCTTCATCGTGTTAAGGAGCAGGTGCCCGCGCTCAATCTGTTCCATGTCGCGCCGGGACAGCTCCTCGTTCAGCGTAATCGGCTCCTCGCCGCTTGCGTATCCACGGAGCAACTCGTAGATGCGCCGCACGCCGATCTTCCGCCGGAACTCCGGCGGTATGTCGTCGGCCATCTGGTTGGCGACTGTGCCGGAAATGCCACCCTCCCCGCTCTCTTCGGCCACGGCGGCCATCGCCTTCTCGGCCTTGTCGGCCATTTCCCGCTCGGGTCCGAGCTGGCGCCAGCTATCCACCAGGAAGACGAGGCCGACTCCGAACAGGTAAGTGGTGATGAACTGGATTTGGGATTGTCCGACGCGGTAGAAAAACAAGTAGAGCCAGTTTGTGCTGGGGTTGTCGCCGCCAAGCTTCTTCAACGCGAACACCAACAGGTACCAACCAACGGTGAATGGCAGGCTCAAGAGGAACGGCTTCCAGAGAGCCCCTCTGTCTTTGTCTTGCGCAGATTCTTTCATCTCAATCTCCTTTTGGAACTTGCCCGCGGCACTTCCGGTCGCCGCCGGCACACGATTCGCTCTTATCCTGAGGGTGGACTACAGAGGACGGACAGGGCACACCCGTGCCGTCCGAGCAGACATCCTCCCAGCACCCGGTCTCAATAGATACCTCGTCGACCGCGACATGTCAAGTTCGGCGCATCGTCCGGTGGACCCGACATGGAGAGCCACGAAAACGTCGCGGACTCCTCTCCTCCGCCGAAGGCCGCCGGCCGTGAATCGCAGGGCATGAACCGGAAGCCGCTGACCGTCTGCCGCGACCGGGCGTTACTTCTTCAGAATCGGGATGACGCAGATGAAGCGGAACGGCTCGTCCCCGCTGTTCTCGAAGCCGTGCTCTTCACCCGGGGCGACGTAGACGTAGTTGCCAAAGGCAACCGGTTTCGGCCCGCCCGGGCTGAGTACGTTGCCCTTTCCCTCGATGATGAATACCTCGTGCTCGTAGTCATGGCGGTGGAGCGGTATCTTCTCTCCTTTGAGCCTAATCTCGATGACCCGCATGGCAAAGTGGGGCGCGCCGTCTTTCTCGGCAATCAGCCAGCGGATTGTCGCCTGCATCGAGGCCAGTTGGGGCTGTTCTTCTGCTACCTGTGAGTAATGTCCAATAACCATGGTCTATTCTACGCCAACGGCAGCCATCCGCAACTGCTTGACTTTTCCGCCTGCCGCCTAGACTTGGCTATGGCTTCCGAACCGCATCTCGACCGCGTCGAACGTTCGCACGAGCCGGCCCGGGCGAACTACAATCGCATCAGCCGCTTCTACGACCTCATTGCCGGCTGGTCGGAGAAGAAGAGCCGGGAAGCCGGGCTGGCCCGGCTGGCGGCGAAGGAAGGCGAGCAGGTGCTGGAGATCGGCTGCGGAACCGGCCTCGCCCTTACGGCGCTGGCCCGCGCGGTCGGCGCGACCGGCCGGGTCTGCGGACTCGACCTCGCGGCGGCGATGGTCTCACTGGCCCGGGCCCGGCTGGACCGGGCCGGGCTGGCCGAGCGCGTGGAACTCAGGACCGGCGACGCGCTGACGCTGCCCTATCCGGCCCGGAGCTTCGATGCCGTGTTCATGAGCTTTGTACTGGAGCTGTTCGACACCCCCGAAATCCCGGCAGTGCTGGCCGAGTGCCGACGCGTGCTCCGGCCGGGTGGCCGCATCGGCGTGGTGTCGATATCGGCGTCCGGCCCGCGGACGCTCGTGCGCCGGCTGTACGAGTGGAGCCACCAACGTTTCCCGCGCGTTGTCGACTGCCGGCCGATACCGGTGCGCACCCTGCTGGAGTCGGCAGAGTTCTCCCCGACCACGACCGATGCCATCTCCATGTGGGGACTCGGAATCGAAATAGTGGTCGCCAAGCCACCGGGTTGACGCGCAGGGCCGCGCTTGAACTGCAGCGCAACATTCGGCCCGCGGCGAACGTCCTACTGACGCAGTGCTGCAAAAAGGAGCAAACGTGAACCGGAAATCGTCTGTGTTACTCGTGATAGCCGTCTTCCTGCTGGCCGGTGCCGGGTGCTACATGCCCGCGCCCAAGGTCCGCAAGACCATATCGGCTGATAACAAGGTCGAGATTGGCGGGGCCGAGTCCACGAAAGTCTCGATTGCCGTGGGCGTGGGCAAGCTGAACGTTACCGGCGGAGCGGAGGGACTCCTCGACGCCCAGTTCGAGTACAACATCCCGGACTGGAAACCCGAAGTGTCCTATGAGGTGAAGGAAGGCTTCGGCCGGCTGACGGTCGAACAGCCCTCCACCGTGGTCGGCGCCACCTGGCCCTCAAACGTGCGGTATGAGTGGAACCTCAAACTGTCGAACCAGGTACCGATGGACCTCGACGTCGAGATGGGCGTAGGCAAGATGGACCTCGACACTCGCGGGCTGAACCTGCGCCATCTGAAGGTCGACGCTGGAGTCGGCGAGGGACGTATCGACCTGTCCGGAACCACCGCCGACCTGACCGCGGACGTCGAAGCGGGCGTTGGCAAGCTCAAGTTGCTCCTGCCGGCGGATATCGGAGTCAGAGTCGAGGCCGCAGGCGGAATCGGCCACGTGGAAGCCAAAGGCCTGACCAGCGACGGCGAAGCCTGGACCAATGATGCGTGGGGCAAGTCAAAGGTATCAATCCGCGTCAATGTCGAAGGCGGCATCGGCAAGGTCGAAATCGAGACCGTGACGAGAGAAACCATCTAGACACGCAGCCCGCGTTGACAGCTTCGGTTCCGCGCCTATTCTCAATGCGGCCCAAGGCCTCATTGCCAAAGGAGCACAAATGAAACGCTGTCTGCTGCTGGCCTGCGCGGTGTCCATTGCCGCTGCCGCCGAACTCAGCCCGCTGGTCAAGTTCGGACTACTCGACGCTGCGGTGGGCCCAACCACGCGCGCCCTGAGAGGGTACGATGAGCCGCAAGCGATTCTGCCGTTCGATGTCGTTGAACTTGCACTCGGTGCGAGGATTGGCGACCGTCTCGGCGCTGCGGTCGGAACCGCGCTCATTGACGGCTATGCCATATCGGACCTCTCCATCTTGCCGGTGCGCGGCTATCTGTTCTATGACCTCAGCCCGAAGCAGCGCTGGCGCAAAGGAGTGGGATTTCTCTCTGTCACCTACGTGCATAGCGGGCAGGACGGGTGGACAAGAGCCCAGTTCGGGCCATACGTCAAACTCAGCGTGGGCGCGTCCTACACGTTCTACGCCGTGACCCCGCACGTCGAGATTGGCTACGATTGGCACTGGCGGTTCGCGACGTTGACCGCCGGCGTCTCCATCGGCGGGTTCCACGTGTTCCGCTGAACTCGGCTCGCGTCATCAGCGCAGCTTGACAGCCGCGACTGGCGCGGGATAATGGCGCGTGGTATTTGAAGCCTCCATATCGTCCCTGCCGGCGCCGGCCCGTGCCGACCGCGCGCTTTTCCTCTAACCGACAACAAAGCAGCACCAAATCATGCCAACACCGGCATTTGAGTTCAACCGCAGGTTCGAGCCGATGCGCTTGCGCGCAGCCGAGGTGGAGAAGCAACTCGGCGACCCGAAGGTCACGTCCGACATCCCGCTGCTGCGCGGCCTGACCCGCGAGTACCGGGCCGCCGCGGCCGCGCTTGAGCAGTTGCGGGAGTACGAACGTCTTGAGAAGGAAGCCCGGGAAGCCGATGAGATGGCCCGCGCCACCGATGACGTGGAAATGCACGAACTGGCAAAGAAGGAACTGGCGGACCTGAGCCAGCGCATGGAGAAGCTCAGCACCCTGCTTGAGGCCGTGCTCCGGCCCCGCTCACCGGATTGGGACAAAGGCTGCATCGTCGAAATCCGGGCCGCGGCCGGCGGTGAGGAAGCTGCCCTGTTTGCCGGCGACCTCTTCCGCATGTACTCGCGGTACGCGGAGAACCACGGTCTGAAGATCGAGGTCATGGACTCGCGGCCGAGCGAATTGAAGGGCTTCAAGGAAGTTGTGTTCGCGGTCGAGGGCGACGAACCGTACCGCTACTTCCGGTTCGAGAGCGGGGTCCACCGAGTGCAGCGCGTGCCGGAGACCGAGGCGTCCGGCCGGATTCACACGTCAACCGTCACCGTGGCGGTGCTGCCGGAACCGGAGGAGGTCGAAATCAAAATCAACCCCGACGAACTGCGCGTGGATGTGTATCGCGCCGGCGGGCACGGCGGCCAGGGCGTCAACAAGACCGAGTCGGCGGTGCGCATAACCCACGTGCCGACCGGCCTCGTTGCCCAATGCCAGGACGAACGGTCGCAGCAACGGAACAAAGCCAAGGCCATGAAGGTGCTCGCCGCCCGGCTGTTCGAGGCCAGGAGTCTCCAGGGCCAATCAAAGACCACCGCGACGCGACGCAAGCAGATTGGCTCCGGCGAGCGGAGCGAGAAGATCCGCACCTACAATTTCCCGCAGAACCGGCTGACTGACCACCGCATCGGCCTCTCCGTGCACAACCTCGACTCGGTCATCGAGGGCGAGCTCGACTCGCTGTTTACGACGCTCGAGAAGGCCGAAGCCGAAATCGAGTGAGCGGACGGAGAGTTACGAGTTGCGGGTTGCGGGTTACGAGAAGGAAGTCACGAGATACGAGTTGCGGGTTACGAGTCACGGCAGGCGAGAGTCGAGAGGCGGAGGCGGCAAAGACACCAGGACACAAAGGGCTCGGACGGACTGCGGACCGTGCCTTCCGCGCCAGCGCGGTCGAACTGGTGAAGCTGGCGGCCGGCTCGATACCGCGCACGGACGCGGAGTATCTGTTGATGCATCTGCTCGGAACCAAGCGCCACGGGCTCTACTCCGAACTGCCGGTTCGGACTCGGACTGCTGACCGGTTCCGGCGGCTGGTCGCGCGCGCCCAGGCCGGCGAACCCGTACAGTACCTTACCGGGTCTGCCCCATTCCTCAACTTCGATGTCCGCGTCGACCGCCGAGTTCTGATTCCGCGCCCGGAGACGGAAGAGCTGGTCGCGCGGGCTATCGCCCGCATCCGCTCCGGTCGTGAGCCGTCAGCCGTCAGCCGTAAGCTGTTAGCCGTCGACTACGGAACCGGGTCAGGTTGTATCGCGATTGCGCTGGCCCGGACACTTCCTCAAGCGAGAGTCCTGGCAGTTGATGCCTCAAAGGCCGCGCTGGCTGTGGCGGCGCGGAACGTATCCCGGTACGGCCTTGCCGGCCGGATTCGGCTGGCGCAGACGCGGGCTCCGGACGAGCCGGTCTTGGCGCGGCGGCGCGGACGGCTCGACCTGCTCATCTCCAACCCGCCATACGTGCCGACTTCCCGACTGGCACGGCTGGACCGCAACGTCCGCCGCGAACCGAAGCTGGCTCTTGATGGTGGGCCAAAAGGGGCTAATATTGTCGCCATGCTGCTCGCGCACGGCCCCGACCTGCTCAAGCCCGGCGGCCTGCTGGCAATCGAGATTGACTCAACCCACGAGGCGGTCGTACGCAAATTGGCACCGGCGGCCGAAATCGAACGCGACCTTGCGGGCAGAATCCGGTACGCCTTTCTAACCAGATGAAGACGAGAAGCGAGAGACGAGAAGCGAGAGACGAGAAGCGAGAGGCGATCCCGAAGCGCATCGCTTTCATGGTCAATCGCGGCAAGCCGCTGGCGGCGAAGGTCGTGACGGAGTTGGTGCGCCGGCTGCGGGCTGCCGGACATGAACCGCTGCTCGTGAATCGCCGAATGACCGGGCAATCAGCCATCGAAAATCGGCAATCGAAAATGGTCGAGCAGGCCGACCTCGTCGTCGCCTGCGGCGGCGACGGCACCATGCTGCGGGCGGCGCGGCTGGTCGGCAGCCGCGACGTTCCGATAATGGGAGTGAACCTCGGTGGCCTGGGGTTCCTGACGGAGTTCTCGGTCGAAGAGGCGCAGGCCGGCATCGAAGCCTTCTGCCGGGGTGACCACACCGAAGAACGTCGGATGGTGCTCGCCTGCAGCTACGGCCGCAGAGCGGGCTTTGCCTTAAACGACATCGCCGTGAACATGGGCCCGGCCAACCGTGCCATCGAGCTATTGGCCACGTCCGGCGGCGTCATGGTCACTCGGTTCATCGGCGACGGCGTGGTGGTCGCAACTCCGACCGGCTCTACCGGCTACTCGCTGGCCGCCGGCGGCCCGGTGGTATACCCGACGATGGACGCCATTCTGCTGACCCCGCTCTCCCCGCATGCGCTCGCTTCCCGGCCGATGATTCTCCCCGGCGACGCCCGGGTCGAACTGGAACTGAGCCGGCGGTCCGAGTCCGCCGTGCTCAATCTTGACGGCCAGGAACGCTGGATAGTCAGACCCGGGCGGCCAATCCGTATCCGCCGCGCCGACTTCACGATTCGACTCGTCACCCCGAAAGGCAAGACCTACTTCCAGATTCTGCGTGACAAGCTGAAGTGGACCGGCAGCGAGCGAATCGTCGATTGCCAATTGCCAATTGTCAATTGTCAGTCGCCAATTCCGAAGCGGTAGCGATGCTTACCGAACTGCGGATAAGAAACTACGCCCTGATTGAAGACCTCACCATCGAACTCAGCCCCGGGCTGAACGTGCTGTCGGGCGAGACCGGTGCCGGCAAGTCAATCATTGTCGGCGCGCTCTCGGTCCTGCTCGGTGACAAGCCGGACCCGGACATGATTCGCACCGGCGCGGACACCGCCCAGGTGGAAGGCCGGTTCGACGTGAACGAACGACTGGCCGGCGAGTGTGCCGAAATCGGCGTACCCATTACGGAAGACGGCCTCCCCCAACTCCTGCTGCGTCGCCGCACCGAACGCAACGGTCGAGGCGCGGCCTACGCCAACGACTCCGGCATCACGGTCGTCGCGCTCCAGAAACTCGGCGACCGGCTGATTGACCTGCACGGCCAGCACCAGCACCAGCTGCTCCTGAAGCCCGAGGTCCACCTTGTCATTCTCGACGAGTACGCCGGGCTCGGGCCGGGACGTCAGAAGTTCGCCGAGCAGTTCCATGCGTTTGAGGCCGCGTCGGCCGAGCTCGCCCGGATTGAGAAGGAACTGGCCGAGCGCCAGGCCCGGCGCGAGCTGACCGAGTTCCAGTTGAAGGAGTTGAGCGGCGCGCAGGTGAAACCCGGCGAGTTCGAAGAGCTGAACCGCGAGCGAGAACTGCTCCAGACTGCCGAGCGGAGGTTCACGCTCGTGCGCCAGCTTGAGGAACTGCTTTCGGAACAGGAAGGCTCAATCACCGGCCTGCTCGGGACAGCGGGCAAGGCTCTGGCCGAGCTTGCCGAACTTGACCCGAACCTGGCTGAGCGCCGCACGGTACTAGCCGAAGCCCAGGCCGGCGCCGACGACCTCTGGCGCGAACTGGTGCGGTACCGCGAAGGCATCGAGTTCTCGCCCGAACGGATGGACGCGGTCAACGCCCGCCTGTTCATGATTGAGAAGCTGGAGCGCAAGTACGGCCTCCGTGCCGCCGAGCTTCCGACCTTCGAGGCCGGGCTCAAGGCCGAACTCGACTCAATCGAAGGTGGCAGTTCCCGCCGCGACGAGCTGGCCAGAGAGCTGACCGGGCTGAAGAAGGACCTTGCTGCGGGTGCGGACGTGCTCTCGCGCAAGCGCGGTCGCGCCCGGTCCGAACTTGAGAAGCGGCTGAAGGACGAGTTCGAGGCGCTGGGCCTGGGCAAGGCCGCGCTCTCGGTGAGCCTGACCCGCATACCCGACCCGAACGGCGTCTACGAGCGTGACGGCGAGCGCTTCCGACTCACGCCGGCCGGCGCGGACGCGGCCGAGTTCCTGTTCTCGGCCAACCCCGGCGAGGAGTTGCGCCCGTTACGCAAGGTCGCGTCCGGCGGCGAACTCTCGCGCATCATGCTGGCCCTGAAGAGCGTGCTATCCCAGGCCGACCCGGTCCCGACTCTGGTGTTCGACGAGATTGACGTCGGCATCGGCGGCCGGGTGGCGGAGGCGGTCGGCAGGCGACTCGCCCGCCTCGCCCGCGCCCACCAGGTCATCTGTATCACGCACCTGCCCCAGATTGCCAAGTACGCTGACCGACACCTGCTCGTCTCCAAGTCAACCCGCGACGGCCGCACCCTGACGGCCCTCCGGCCGCTTGACGCTGAGGGCCGGGTCGAGGAGCTGGCCCGCATGACCAGCGGCGCGGCAGTAACCAGCACGAGCGTCGCCCACGCGCGGGAGATGCTCGCGACCGCGGCGAGGAACCGACGTGACTGAACCGGCATTGTCCGGCGAACCGGCCACCCCGCACCCGAAGAACAACCACTCAACCTCCGCCCGTATCGTCACCATCCCCAATATCCTGAGCGTCTCGCGCATCATCCTGCTGCCGGTCGTACTGCTCCTGCTCTTCAAGCACCAGAACGCGGCCGCGGTCGTGGTGATGCTCATCTCGTGGAGCACCGACGCGCTTGACGGCTATCTCGCGAGGAAACTGGGCCAGGTCTCGAATCTCGGCCGGGTTCTGGACCATCTGGTTGATAAGGTCTGGGTCAGCTCGGTCCTGGTCACGCTCGTCTTCATCCGCGACCTGCCAATCCTTATCGCCGGCGCCGTCATCCTCCGGGACCTCGTGATTCTCGTCGGCAGCGGCGTCATTATGAAAGTCCGGGGCTCGTTCGTCCAATCCGACGTAGTCGGCAAGATCACCGGCTGCGCTTTCGCGCTGATGATGCTCTTCTACACGCTCGAACTGCCGGCGCTGATGAAATACAAAGCCGCGGTTGACTATACCGTGGCCATCCTGGTGGTGGTTTCGTCCCTCAACTACGTCACGGTCTACCTCCGCCTCATGGCGCGATTCCACCTGCCCGGCGAAGAATCCCAGTAGCCGTCAACGCCGGACAGCCTGCTGGCGCAGGCGCGGCGTTACCTTAGGACCGATTCTAGAGCAGGCTGGTCGGACCGTTGTTTGTTGCTGCCATCGTGATGACTGCCAGGGCTCCGACCACCGCAATCAGTGGCACAATCACCTCGGTCGGTCGCAGCCCGAAGCTGGACGCGAACCCCATCGATATGAACAGCATGCCGCCCAAGAACAGGACCGGGAGCTTCGGACGTCGTAGTTTCATTTCTCCTAACCGAACCGTACCCTAGCAGCACGCGTGCCAGACAGGCGACAGCCGAATCACGAGCTAAGTGCCGTAGGGAATACTACTTGGTCAAACGCTCCTGCCTCGGCCGACGTGCGACCGAAATGGAGCCTCTCCGGCCCGGCGGCTAAGACCTTGAGACTACGGGCGTTACTTGGCGCGACCGCGGACCTGCTTGAGTGCCCGCTGGAAACAGCCGAAGACCTTCGTCATCTCGGCTGTGGTGACCGGCCCCATGTGCCCGATTCGCACAACCTTACCGCGCATGTCGCCCTGGCCGTTGGCCAGCAGAATCCGATTCCGCTTCTTGCAGATGTCCACGACCTTCGCGCCGTCCGCGCCCTCCGGCATTCTAATGACGGTCAGCGCGTTCGAAGGACGCTTGGGGAAAAGGGCGAGACCGAGCCCGGCGACCTTCGCCCGCAGCATGTCGGCAATCTGCTGGTGCGCCTTCCAGTACTTCGGCATACCGATGCGGTGCAGCCGCTTGAGACTCAGGTCCAACGCGTAGATAATCGAGATAGCCGGGGTCCATGACGTCTGGCCCTTCGCGGCGTAGCGCCGGGCGATGCGCAGGTCGAAGTAGTAGCGGGGAGCCTTGGCGCGCTCGACCCGCTCGGCCGCGCGCTCGCTCAACGCGACAAACGATATGCCGGGCGGCACCGCCAGCCCCTTCTGGCATCCTCCCACCACCAAATCAACGTGCCAGTCGTCCATGCGCAGCTCGTCGGCGCCAAGCCCGGCGACGGCATCGACCACCAGGATTCGATTCAACCGGTGGCAGACGTCGCCGAACGCCTTGATGTCGTTCAGGGCGCCGGTCGAGGTCTCGGTCAGGGTGGTGAAAACGCACCGGGCCGAGTCGTTGCCCAGCAGCCGCCGCTCCAGTTCCTCAGGTGGGATTGACTCGCCGTAGGGCCGGCTCATCTCATCAACAAAGGCGCCGAACCGCAGGCCAATCTCGCGCCACCGCTCGCCGAACCGCCCCGAGGTTGCCACGAGCACCTTGTCGCCGGGACTGACCAGGTTCGACACCGCGGCCTCCATCGCACCGGTGCCGGAGGCGGTCAGCACGTGGACTTCTCCCTTGGTCATGATGACCTCCTGCAGTCCCTTGCGAACCGACTCGAATATCGCCGCGAACGAAGCCTCGCGGTGATAGACCAGGCCGCTCGACATCTCCTTCAGGAACTCCAGCGGCACGTCAACCGGTCCGGGCGTGTATAGCTTGTACTTTGGCTTAACCATAAATCGTCTCCTCCATTGTCATCCTTCCGCTTCCTGTCACAGGCGTCACTTGTGTCCCTTTCTTCCCGTTCCTTTTCCGCCCCCCGGCCGCCGGCCCCGCTTCGGTTCTTCACCGTCCGCTGTCATCCGCCGGATTGCGCAGAACTCGCCGCACATCGTGCACGCTCCCTCAGTCCGGGAGCGGGCGGCAGAGAATATCGTTTCGGCCCGCTGCGGGTCAACGCAGCCGGCAATCATCGCCTTCCAATCCAACGCCGCCCGGGCCCGCGAAACCCGGAGGTCCCAATCAATCGCTCCCGGATGGTGACGCGCCACGTCCGCGGCATGGGCCGCGATTCTCGATGCGACCACGCCCTGCCGCACGTCCTCGATTGTCGGCAGGCCCAGGTGCTCCGACGGCGTCACATAGCAGAGGAAATCGGCCCCGTGCCAGGCGGCCAGCGCGCCGCCGATGGCGCCGGTGATATGGTCATAGCCGCAGCCCACGTCGGTCACCAGCGGCCCGAGCAGGTAGAACGGCGCTCCGTCGCACGCGCTCTTCTCCAGCTTCACGTTCGCCTCAATCTGGTCGAGCGGCACGTGGCCCGGCCCTTCGACCATCGCCTGCACGCCGGCCGCGCGCGCCCGCTGCACCAATTCGCCGATAGTCAGCAGTTCCGCCACCTGGGCCGCATCGGTCGCGTCCGCGATAGCCCCGGGCCGCAGCCCGTCGCCGAGCGACACCGCGGCGCCGTACTCCCGGGCCATGGCCAGCACGTCATCATAGTACTCGTAGAGCGGATTCTCTTTCCGGTTGCGCCGCATCCACTCGATGGTCATCGAACCGCCCCGGCTGACTACCCCGCAAACCCGGCCGGCCCGGGCCAGGATTTCAACGTTCTGCCGCGTAATCCCGCAATGGACCGTGATGAAATCAACCCCGTCACTCAAGTGCTTCTCAACGCCGGTAAGCATCTCCCGCGCGCTCGTGTCGACAAAGGACTTGCCCTTGCGGCGCGCGTCCAGCGCGGTCTGGTATACCGGCACAGTTCCTATCGGAACCGGCGACTCGGCAATCACGGCCGCGCGCACCTCGTCAACGTCCCCGCCTACCGACAGGTCCATTACCGTGTCCGCGCCAACCGCGACCGCTACCCGCAGCTTGGCCAACTCGTTTGCGAGGTCGCTCGTGTCCGGAGAAGTGCCGATGTTGGCGTTTACCTTCACGGTCATGTCCTTGCCCACTGCCAGCGGCATGATGCTCCGGCGCTTGGAACACAGCACCACGACCTTGCCCGAGGCCAGGTGCTTCTCCAGCAGCGCCGGGCTGACGTGTTCTCGGGCCGCCACGCTCGCCAGCCCACCGGTCCCTTGCCTCGGGATAGCTCCGCCCGCCCTGGCTTTTGGCTCTGGGCTCTTGGCTTTCGCCTTCATCCTTCCGCCTTCATCCTTCATCATTCTATTCTCACCTCGCATGTACCGCTGCCGGGTGCGGCACCAGTTCCTCGAGCGCGACCGATTGCTCGGTTCCGTCCTCGTAGCGCACGGCCACGCGCCGCTTGATTGCATCATGTCCGGTCACGACCGCCGGTCCCCGCTCGGTCGTCACCGTGCTCCCGTTTAACGGCATGTCCCTCAGCCACTGCTGGTAGCTCTGGTCCTCGAAGGCAAGGCAACAGAGCAGTTTGCCGCATAGGCCCGATATCTTGGCCGGCTCCACGAATAGATTCTGCTGCCGCGCCATGCGCAGCGCAATCGGCTTCAACTCCCGCACGAAACTCCGGCAGCACAACTCCCGGCCGCACGGCCCGAGCCCGCCCAGCAGCCGCGCGTGGTCGCGCACGCCGACCTGCTTGATGGCGACCCGCGAGTTCAGCGCCGCCGATACCGCCTTGTGCAATGCGCGGAAATCGAGCCTTTCCTCCGACGCGAAATAGAAGCATATCTTCTTCCGGTCCAGGCGCCAGTGCGCGCCGACGACCCGCATCCCGAACTTGAACTCGTCCTTGAGCCGGCAGAAAACCGCCAGCGCCTTGTCGGTCTCGTCGTCGAGTTCCTGCCGCCGCCTCAGGTCGTCCTCGCTCGCCTTGCGCAACACCACGCTCCGGCTCTCATCCGAATCCTCACAAGAAACGAACTGGCCGACGTCCTCTCCGTCTTCGTCCTGGACCACAACCGCGTCACCCGGCCGCACCGCCAGCCCCGCCGGTATCTCGCACAGCTCGGACTTGAACGGATGCAACTCGACCAGCGCCACTGCCATGCTAAATGCTCAACGCCTTTCGACTTTGGACTCTGGACTTTGGACTTCGGCTTCCGGCTCCCTCATTTTGCCTTTTGACTTTTGCCCTTTGACCTTTGACATCTGGCCTCGCCTACTTGAACTGCTCTTCCTCTTCCGGCGTCAAGTAGGATTCAAACCCGGTCCTCGGCTCGTCCTTGGCGTTGGTCCAGGCCAGGCGGTAACTCGCGTCCCCGCGGATGTCAATGAATACGAAAACGTAGCCGGTGCCGTAGTAGTGCCAGTACTCACGCGGCCGCGTCTCGGTTTCAATCACCTTCTGCTCGACCGCGTCCGGCTCGCCGTACTTCACATAGACCCGGCCCCGGTCGGTATTGATGCCCGACGTCTTCGCCGATCGGAACCGACCGTCCGCGGTCTCCATCCGCCGGCTGAACTCGGCAAGATTGCGCGTCCCCCAGAACTTCGCCAGGTACGCCTTCTTGCCCGAATCCGACAACGCCTTACAATAGGCGACCTGGTTCGGGGTCGCCAGATACTGAATCTGGTCATAG
>CAIVTL010000272.1 GCA_903908785.1 Caldifarciminota bacterium
CGGGTATATAGCACGCTGTCTCCGACGCAGTCGATCACCTGCACCGACCCGCCGGACACCGCGGCAATGCGGTTAAGAGCGGGATTGAACACGGTCCGGTAAGGCTGGAGCGCACCGGCGACCAGACCACGCACCACGAGCGATTCCGCGTCGACGGCAAGGAGCCGGTCGGCCGAGCCGGCCGTGTCGGCCGAACCATAGCAGTAGAGCCGGCACGAAGTCGGGCTGAACGCAAGCCGCGTCACCTGGCCGAGCCCGGTCCGGACGCTCCCGACCAGCGTTTCACCGGCGCAGTCGTACACATACAGGTCGCCGGCGGCGGAACGGGCGCCCACGAACAACCGGTTGTGTGCCGTATCGACCTCCAGCGCAGTCGCCGCAGCCGGAGGGAGCAGGAAATCGAGCAAAGAGTCAGTAGCGCAGTCAACCACCGCGATAACCGGTGGCTCGCTGTAGAGGAGACAATAGAAGCGGTTCGATTGCGGGCTGTAGCGGAACTGGCCGGTGACAATGGAGCCGCCGAGTTCAACCGACCGGATGAAGGTATCGGCGGCCGCGTCAATCGCCGAGAGCGGGTTCGCCACCAGGTATACCTTCTGCGCGGTCGGGCAGAAGATGGGTACGCCCGGATGCGGAATGCCGGGCAGTTGCTCAAGCGTAGCCGGATTGAAGATGAGTGTTTGGGAACCGCTGCCGACGTACACATTTCCTGACAAGGGGTTAAAGAGGACTCCAGAGGAGCCGTACAGGGTGCCCATCGTGTCGCCGATGGTGAGCGAGCGTTCCAGCCACTGACCGAAGCACAAGGATGTAACCACTAGGACGACGAAGACTGACAGGGCGATTCTCTTCATCGCACCTCCTTGGACAATAATAGAACACTCTCCATCCTTGTCAAGATAGAATAGAGACTCGAACGCCGCGATAGAGAACCACGAAAGCACGCGCTGTCCGACCGGGGGCCGTAAAGGCCAGGCCGGATGACGCGGCCGACTAACCACAGATGGACACTGATGAACACAGATGGTTCTCTCGGAGACATCTGCCCGGTTATCCGTGTTTATCCGTGGTCCATTCTGCCCGTTTCGTGTCTTTGGTGTCTTCGTGGCGTCCATGCCGGTCTTCGGCTTCTCTCCCTGTTCTTGACTTGGCCGCGTCCTGCTCTAGAATCCGGTTGTGGAAACCGTAATCGAGAAAATCGGCGCTTCAGCCGGCAAGGAAGCAACCCTTACCGGCTGGGTCTATAACAAGCGTTCGTCCGGCAAGGTGCGGTTCGTCATCCTCCGCGACGGCACCGGCGTCATCCAGTGCGTGTTCCTCAAAGGCCAGGTCCCGGACGCGGCGTTCGAGCTGGCCGATTCGGTCACGCAGGAGTCGTCGGTCGCAGTCACCGGCCTGGTCCGCGAGGAGAAACGGGCGCCGGGCGGGTTCGAACTGACCGCCACCGACCTGAAGCTCATCAGTCTCGCCGAGCCCTATCCGATTACGCTGAAGGAGCACGGCGTCGAGTTCCTGATGGAGCACCGACACCTGTGGCTGCGCTCCGCCCGCCAGCACGCGGTGCTGCGCATCCGCTCGGAAATCATCAAGGCGATGCGCGACTACCTTGACGACAATGACTTTGTCCTCGGCGACACGCCAATCCTCACCCCGGCCGCGGGCGAAGGCACGACCACGCTGTTCCCGGTGGACTACTATGGCGAGCAGGTCTACCTGGCCCAGACCGGCCAGCTCTACAACGAGGCGATAGCCGCCTCGGTGCGCAAGACCTATTGCTTCGGCCCGACCTTCCGCGCCGAGAAGTCGAAGACCCGGCGTCACCTGATGGAGTTCTGGATGCTCGAACCGGAAGTGGCATTCCTCGACCTTTCAGGCGAC
The DNA here is from genome assembly GCA_903908785.1 of Caldifarciminota bacterium. GTDB lineage: Bacteria > Hydrothermota > Tepidihabitantia > Tepidihabitantales > Tepidihabitantaceae > UBA2258. Next base: position 1,879 of record CAIVTL010000272.1, read on the forward strand.
ATGGCGCTGGCCGAGGAACTGGTTGCCTACGCGGTCCAGCGCGTCCTGGCGAAGCGCAAGCCCGAACTGGCAACGCTGGAGCGCGACACCACCAAACTCGAAGCGGTCAAGGCTCCGTTCCCGCGCATCTCGTACCTTGACGCGGTCAAACTACTGCAGGACAAGGGCAAGGAAATCAAGCCGGGCGACGACTTCGGCGGCGATGAAGAAACGGTGCTGGGCGAAGCATTCGACCGGCCGGTGATGATTCACCACTACCCGGCGGCAATCAAAGCCTTCTACATGAAGCGCGACCCGCAGGACACATCACTCGCCCTGTGCTTCGACATGATTGCCTCCGAAGGCTACGGCGAGATTGTCGGCGGTTCGCAGCGCGAGGACGAACTGGCCGAACTCGAGAAGCGCATCATCGAGAACAAGCTGCCGCCGGAGGCCTACCGCTGGTACGTGGACGTGCGTCGCTATGGTTCGTTCCCGCACTCCGGGTTCGGGCTTGGACTCGAACGCACGGTGGCGTGGGTCTGCGGACTCAAGCACATCCGCGAGACAATCCCGTTCCCGCGCATGCTCGAAAAGGTCTACCCGTAGGGGGATAACATGCCTGAAACCAAAGTCGGAATTGTCATGCACTACTTCGCCAAAGTCGGGGTGGCCATGATCGCGGCAACCGACGGCCCGATTTCGGTCGGAGACAAGATTCACATCAAGGGACACACGACCGACCATACGCAGGTAGTTGAGTCGCTCCAGTTCGAGCGCAAACCGGTTCCCGGAATCGAAATCGGACAGGAAGCCGGCGTGAAGGTCGGCTGTCACGCGCACGAGCGTGACGAGATATTCAAGGTAATGGACTAGTTGTCCGCAACATCGGTGAGAAACTCACAAGGAGACACATGGCAAGAAGCAAGATAAAGGTCCGCCGCATGCGCCATCGCCGGGTCATAAAAGCCAGGCGCCGCAAGGACGCGCGCAAGCTCGCAGCCAAGACCAAGCCCAAGCCCAAGTCCTGACGCGGAAAGGGCCGGCGCCGACCCGGCCCTGTCCACATTGAGGAAGCTCTTCCTCGCGCCATTCGGCGCGCATGACGCTACCGAGCGGCTGCTCAAGGCGGTCATCGAAGCCGGGGTCGAACCGGCTGAAGTCCTCTACCTCTGCCCCAGCCCGCGCAAGCAACGTCTGGTCCAGGTACAGTTCTTCAAGCTGGCCAACCGCCCGGCCATCGTACCCCCACAGTTCAAGACCCCAAGCCAGGTCGCCCGCGACCTGCACGAGCGGTTCGGCTCCGCGCGCAGGTTCACGTCCGAACTCAAACCGCTCCTGCTCCAGCGCCTGCTGACGCAGGAAACCCCAAACTCCAAACCCCAAACCCCAAACCGGAACCCCCTCCGCAACTCGCAACTCGCAACTCGTAACTCGCAACTTCCGACGATTGGCTACGCTCGCGCAGTCGGTGATTTCATCACGGAAATCAAGCGCTACGTCCCCCGCTCCGAGCAAGCGGGTCTGAAGGCCCGTTTCAACGAGTTGCTGTCAGCCTACGAGAAACCGCTGGCCCGCGCGCTTGAGGCGCTCGATGCGCTCGAACTGTACAACCGTGAGCTCACATCCCGGAACTGGGCAGACGATGAAGACATCATGGCCGAGGCTGCGCTCCACGTCGGCAGGAACCGGACGTGCCCGCGCGTGCTCGTGCTCGATAGCTTCGTCGCCCCGAACCGGCTGGAAGCCGACCTGCTGACTACGCTCATCGCGCAGGCTGAGACGTGCATCGCTCTGGGCTACGCCGGAGAACCGGCGGACGAAGACTATCGTCTGGCCTCGAAGTTCGTGGAACTGGTCCGGAGTCAGCAAGGGTTTGCGGTCGAGACGCTTCCGGCCTCGCCTGCTCCGCCCGAGCCGCAACTCTTCGCCTTCCCCACAATCGAAGACGAGGTCGCAGGCATCTGCCGCGACATCCTGGGCCGCGGTGCGAACATCAACCTCGCCGACACCGTGGTCGCCTTTCCCAAGCTCACGGACTATGCTGCAATGGTCAAGCGGGTCTTTGAGCAGTACGAACTACCGGTCACGGTCTACCCGGCAACCGACCTTGCCGCGTCGCCCCCGGTCCTGGCTGTGCTCGAACTCCTCCGTGCGCTGGACTCAGGCTATGAACGTATCGCAACCGCCGCCGCGCTCGGCTCGCCCTACCTGCCCGGTCTGCTCAAGTTGAAGGATGAGAAGAACTCCGAGAACCGCGACCGGGCCGCAGCCGCGCTCAACCACTACTCACGCCGCGCCCGCATCATCAAAGGCCGGGTCAACTGGAACAACATCGCGGCCCGGCTTGAGTCGGCCGAGGACCGGTTGGACGAGACCGAACTCGAATACGTCATAGGACTGCAGACCCGCATTCGGCAGGCAACGGGCCTGGTCGAGAAGATGCTCGAACCGGCCGACACCGTCGGCAACCAGGCGCGCCGGCTTAAGCAGTTCCTTGAGGCGGTTGACTACTGCCGGAACCTCGTAGCCGACGAACCCGGAACCGACGAACTACTGGAG
>CAIVTL010000273.1 GCA_903908785.1 Caldifarciminota bacterium
CGGGATTCCGCTCCGTACGCTCCAATTCTCTGTGTGCTCTGTGGTTCAATGTCGGATTCAGGGTGTGGCTCGGCCGGTGTGCCGCGCGTCGCGCTGGAACATCGGCCACGGCGCGACCGCGGCGGTCGAACTGATGCCGATGGCCCACAGGACGTGCTCTTCGGCGGCAAGAACGGTGCTGCCGGAGATGGCCGGAGTGTACCAGTGCCGGCGCGGCGGCGGAGCGAAGGTCCATTTGAGCCGGCCGGTGGCGTCAAGGCAGAACAGCCCCGGGTCGCTGTCACCGCCCGGCCACCCCCAGCCGGTGCCGCCGAGGAAAATCTCCCCGTCGGCAGCCAGGCACGGCGCGCCGTAGGCCGAGCGCGTCGGTTCGTCCAGGTACCAGGCGACGCTGCCGTCCGGGTTCACGGCATTGAACCGGCCTTCCAGGTTCGCATAGATGGTGCGGTCCGCGCCGATAACCGGCGACGTGCTCTGGCCCGTGCCGGAATACTCCAGTTTCCAGCGGACGGCGCCTTCCGGGCTAATACAGTAGAAGTACGGAGCCTTGCGACAGTAGACGTTGCCGGAATCGTCAATCGCCAGCCCCGGCGCAGCCTTGCCGGTCGAGACCGGGCAGGACCATTTGATTGAGCCGCCCGGGGTAATGGCATTGAGGAATGCCCGGGACAGAACGTAGATGCCGCCGTCCATGGCCACGGCCGGCCGGGCCACGATGCTGTCCGGAACCGGGCAGGCCCAGAGCTGCTCGCCGTCCGCGCTCACCGCATAGAGGGTTCGGTGCGAGGCGGCGTAGAACGTTCGGTCGGAGCCGAGCACCACGCCGGTCAGGAATGCCGGTTCGGCCACGGTGAACGTCCGTTTCTGCGAGAGGTCGCGCCCGAAAGCCGCAATGGCCGAGTTGCAGGCCACATAGACGGTGCCCGAGTCGCCGATAACCGGCGAGGAAACCATGTCGCCCGGCACCGGCGCGCACCATTGCCTTTGCCCGGTACTGTCGAAGGCCAGCAGGTAGTTGCGGGAAGGTCCGCTGGCAACGATATAGACCGTCCCGTCGTCGGCAATCGCGGGCGTGTTGCCGAACGTGAGCGTGTCGTCATCGTATTTCCAGCGGACGGTCGGGAATTCGACCGCGACCAGGGTGGTCTCGCGAGCCGGCAGCGTGAGCAGGTCAAAACTCTTGAAGCCGACTACGGACCGGACCTCCACCACGTGCAGGCCGGCATAGAGGCCGGCGAAGGTCTGCGGGGTCACAAGCCCGGTGCTGTCACCGTCGAGTACGATTGCCGCGCCCGGCGGCTTGGATTCGACCCGAAGGTCGCCGGTGCGCGTGCAAGCAGTCAGAAGCAGGGCCAGCGCCGCACTGGCCAGAACGAGGCACAGCGTGCGCGGGGTGCGCAAGTCAGAAGTCAAAATGCCCCGAGGTTACGCTGCGGGTTACGAAGGGAAGGGATGAAGGATGAATGGGGAAGGGGGAAGAACGAGGAACGAAGAACGAGGAACGAAGAGGGAAGGATGAAGGCGGAAGGATGAAGGATGAAGGGGAAAGGGGAAATGGAAAAGTGACGGCGGCGGAGTGATTGCAGAATGCAGATTGCAGATTTCAGGTTGCAGAATGTCGTCTACTTCGCCTCTATCTCGGTCCCGCCGAAGACGACGGCGGCTTTGACGAAGAGGTAAGCCGAATCTTCCTTGAAAGTCGGCGAGCGCCAGGTGTTTTCGCCGAAGGCGACATTGCTGCCGTCGGGCATGCGCACGCCGCCGAAGGCCGAGGATACGACGACTTTGGCCGGCGTGGCCGGGTTGAGCCGAATGACGCTGGCACCGAACACCGTGTTGACTTCATAGCGATTGACGCCCGGTTTGAGTTGGATGCCGGTCAGGTCGATCGTGGCCTTGCCGAACAGCACGTCCTGTTTCCCCGAGGCCTCGCCCTTCAGTTCGGTCTCGTTGAATGCGGTCGCGCCGGACGTCCGCCGGAAAGATACGCCCACCAGCAGGCTGATGCCCCAGTAGATGAGCAACAGGCCGAAGACCAGGCGGATTATCGGAATCCTGATGCCGAGGACGCCGTTGAGGATAATGGTAAGACCGATTAGCACCACAATGGCGCCCCAGAACAGGCCGCTGAATGCGAAGTTCATTTTCACAACCTCCTCCTGACAGGTTTGGTCGGTCGAAACGGTACGCGATTCACCCTTCCAGTGTACTCGGGCCGGCCCGGTTGGCAACAGGGGAGGAGCCCGCTAGGCGCGGGAAACTCTAAATCCCAAACTCTAAACCCCAAAGCCCGCGTCGGGCGCGGGAAATCCCAAGCACCAAATCCCAAATCACAAACAAGCTTCAATGTCTCAATGCCCAGACTCGGAAACTTGGTGCCTCGGTGGTGAGCGTCGGTCCTGGCGTCCCCAGCGCTTCCGTTCTTCCGTGACGCCGACCCGAACCGGGGAGGGCGCGGGGACTATCTAATAACGTATGAGCGCTGAGCACCGGGACGACCGGTTGTTCGATGATTTCGCGCTTGCGTCCGCCGAAGCGACTGAAACCCAGCCGGCGGCCGCAACTTCCATTTGTCCGGAAGATGTCTTGCTCGACGCCTACTCGCAGGCCGTCACCAAGGTGGTCGAGCAGGTAAGTCCCTCGGTCGTCAACATAGCCGTGAGCAAGGGTCGGTCCACCAGCTTCAACCCGGAAGGCCGTGGCACCGGTTCCGGGTTCGTGTTCACGCCGGACGGCTACATCATGACCAACAGCCATGTGGTGCATGGGGCCTCAGAAATCGAGGTGATGCTGGTTGATGGTCGGCGGTTCCAGGCCCGATTGGTCGGCGACGACCCGGGCACCGACCTCGCGGTTATCCGCATCACCGCGCCGGACCTGAAGGTCGCGCGGCTGGGCGATTCGCGTTCCCTGAAGCCGGGCCAGCTTGTAATCGCCATCGGCAACCCTTACGGGTTCCAGTGCTCGGTAACGGCAGGCGTGGTCAGCGCGCTGGGGCGCTCGCTCCGCTCGGTTTCCGGTCGGCTGATAGACGACGTGATTCAGACCGACGCCGCGCTCAACCCGGGCAACTCAGGTGGGCCGCTGGTTACCGCCTGCGGCGAAGTCGTCGGCGTCAACACGGCCATCGTGATGGCGGCACAGGGCATCTGCTTTGCCATACCTTCAAGCATCGCGCGTCAGGTGGCCGGGCCGCTGATTCGTTCGGGCCGCATCCGCCGTGCCTACGTCGGGCTGGGCGGGCAGAACATCGACCTGCCTCGCCGGCTCGTGCGCTTCCACTGTCTGGCCGCGGAAAGCGCGGTCCTCATCATCCAGGTCGAGCCGAACAGCCCGGCCGCAAGGGCAGGCGTACTCGAGCGCGACCTGCTGGTGGATTACGACGGCAGACCGATTACCAACATCGACGACCTGCGCCGGTTGCTCACCGACGACCGCATCGGTGACAAGACGCACATGACGGTCATTCGCGGGCCGGAAAAGATGATCGTTGAGGTGGTCCCGGAAGAGTCTCCCGAGCACAACTGACAGCCGGGGAAACACCCCGGCTATTTGTCGACGACAGTGAATCGGGCCGTCGCAACGCGGTCGCCGGACGTGCATCGCGCCACGTAGACGCCGGCGGACAAGGATGAAGTCTGAAGGATGAAGGATGAAGCGCGGACAGGCTGAGAAAGGACGAGGCGGCCGGAGGCGTTGTAGACAGCGAGAGTGGTCGAGTGGTCCAGTGGCCCAGTGGTCAAGTGCAGGACGGTTGAGTGGCGGCACGGATTGGGAACAACCGATAGCGAGTAGCTTGCGGCTTGTGGCTTGGAGCTTTCCGTCACCCCGCTCAGGATATGGTGTTTGACCCGCAGGGCCGGGTCGCCGAACAGGGTCCAGAGTACCGCCGGGCCGTAGATGGAGTCTGCGGTCGGGTGGCGGGCGATGACGGAGCATCTGGCGGCGAACACTGCCCGGCCGAGGCAGTGCTCGCCATGCACGAGCAGGTTCTGCACGACCTCTTTGGCCAGCAACTGGCTGGTGCTGTTCACGCCGCAAGGGTTGTAGGCGACGTTGGCTATCGAGCCGCCTTTGCCGGATTCGAGCTGGTACTCGCTCATGGCATCCCAACTGGGATTGTCAAAGTAGCCGTCGGTTCAGCCGCGGTCGAGGACAACGGGCAGGGCGTCGGCGTTGTCGAGCGAGTCAACGTCCTGATACGAAAAGAGCGTCTTCGACCCCACCCATGACGGCGGCTGAGACCCGTGGGCGCAGTGGCACACAAGGGACGCGCCCTGATTGAACCCGGCGACCGTCTTGTGGCGGAGAAAGGGGCTGGAGCCCTCGGACTCGACCACGGTGTAGCACGAGTCGCCGTTGGGGCGCATGTAGAGCGATTCAAGCTCAGTGGCGCCGAACGCCCGGTCGCTGGAGGAGACGAACATCGTCGTATGTGTCCAGAGCCCCGTGTCGGTCGAGGTCTCGTAATGGACTATCTTGGCCACCAGCGATTCGGCACGGGCCAGCGTGTTCACCGGCAACCGGCCGATGATGACGTCCGGAATCGAGTCGTGACCGGACAGCGTAGCATACCAGTTGTCCGCGCCGTGGCTGGTGAGACCGCCGGCGTAGTCGTAGCTGAACTTGGGGAAGAGCTTGACCGGTATGAAGTCGTCGCGAGTCGAGTCGCGGCAGGCGTCGCCGACCAAGAGCACAAACTCGGGCCGCGCGCTCCAATGGTCATACACCTGCTGCATGAACGCCCGGATGCGGTCGGTCCGCGCCCCGGTCGGGAAGGCCGTGTATATCAGGCTGACTTCGACCATCTTCACTTCGAGCCCGAGGCTGTCGCGCAGGGCGCAGAGCGGGTACATCACGCTGGTGAAGTTCGGGTGGGTGATGACCAGGTAGTCGGCGCTGTTCGTCATCAGCGACTCGGGCGTGGTTATCAAGTAGCCCGCAGTAAGCGGGCCGAGCAGGCTGAGGGCCAGTAGGACGGACGCGCACCGGCGATTCATCAGACAAGAGTAGAGCGCGCAGCCATCCCGGTCAATGGCGGCGTTCTCTCCCGAAAATACCAAATCCCAAACTCCAAGTCCACAGTCCAGTGTCCACAGTCCAAAGTCCATGGTCCCGAATCTGTGTAATCTGCGAAATCTGTGGATAGTCCTCTCCGCTTCAGCAGTTCTGCATTCTGGTCTCTGAATTCTGCTCTGTCAGGCCGAGACCCCTCCTTGGCGTCGGGGCGACACTTCGTGTCGTCTGTGAAATCTGTGGATATTCCTCTTCGGGACGGAGGAAAGCGACGGGCGGGCATGATGCCCGCCCGTCAGGTATGGTCGGTTGGCGCTAGTCGCGCTGGATGATGAGTTTGCGCGTCGCGGTGAAGCCCGGGGCTTCAAGCCGTAGCAGGTAGACGCCGGCGCCGGCAGCCCGGCCGTTGTCGGTCTTGCCGTTCCACGTAAGGGAGTAGTGAGCAGGGAGGAGGGAGGAGCTAGCGAGGGTGCGGATGAGGGTTCCAACGGCGGAGTAGATGCTCACGTTGACCTGCGATGCACGCGGGACGGCGAAGCGGATGGTGGTCGAGCCGGTGAACGGGTTGGGCGAAACCTGTTCGAGGGCGAAGGCGTGGGGCAGGTTGCCATGTTCGGCGATGCCCGTGAACGGGAGCACGATGACCGAGCCGACAATCCGGTCGTTGCCCGGGTTGGCGTCGCCCGCCAGTTGAGTCGAGCAGCGGATGCCGAACGTACCGACCGTGTCCGCTATCCAGTCGGCAAACGGGATGGTGTCGGCTGCGCCGGCGGCTATGGTCACCGAGGTCGTGTCCCAGTACCCGTCCGCGATGGAGAACCGGACAACGAACGTCTCCTGGGCGGTGCCGAAGTTCTCGACGATTGCCTGCGGCGTCACCGTTGCGCCGGAGTCCACGCTGTCGGTGGGCGCGAGGATAACGGCGGCCCCGACGTCGTGGGTTTCCACCGTCACCGGTTCGACCGCGCCGCTGACGGTCCAGCCGAAGCCCTGCTTGCGCGCGGTGGCGACGTGCTGGCCGTTGACACGGATGGTCCAGACGCCGGTGTCGGGTGCGTTGACGCGGGCGCATTCTTCGACGTTGATGGAGTCGCGTCCGGTCGGGTTGGCCGTGGACTGGCCGCTGGAGTATTTGTTGCCCTTGTAAACCGTGCCGCCGGGCGCGGTCAGCACGAGGTCGAGGTCGTTAACCCGCGTCGGGTTGGCGCTGGGCGCGGCCGCGGTGTCGGTCCAGGCCAGGCAGATGCGCAGCGGCATCGCCGTAGTGACGTGGAAGTGCTGTTCCTTGTACTCGCCGGTCGCGAGGCCCACGGTGTCGTCGGTGATGATGAGCTTGCGGGCGTCACCCGTGAAATAGAGGACCGAGTCGGCGTCGATGCGGCCCCAGCCGATATCGAAGCTCGGTATCGTGTACGAACCGACGTTGGGGTCGGCCGAAGCCATGGCCATCGAACGCAGGAGCGCGGAGGAGATGTAGTCCAGGCGGTCGCCGTTGACCGCCGCGCCGGTCGGGTAGTAGCCCTCGTGCAGGTAGCAGCGCAGCAGGGCGACGGTACCGTTGGCGGTAGGCGTGGCCATCGAGGTACCCGACATCTGGGAGTAGCCGTTCTGGCCCGAACTCTGGGCCGAGTAGAGATCAACGCCCGGTGCCATCACGTTCGGTTTGATGCGGTTGTCCTGGGTCGGGCCGCGGCTGGAGAAGTCGGCGATGGTGTTGGAGAGCGTGCCACGGTCGGTCGCGCCGATGGTGAGGACGTTCTTCGCAATCGGCGGGTTGCCGATAGTGCGCTGGCCGCTGCCCTCGTTGCCGGCGGCGAAGATATTCATGAAATCCTTGTGCGCCCAACAGTATGCGTCGGTCGA
>CAIVTL010000274.1 GCA_903908785.1 Caldifarciminota bacterium
CTCTGCTAGTGCGATGTTAACCTCTGTTTCATTCTCTCTTCCCTCTGTGCCATGCCAGTTGTCATTCTGGCAGTGGTATGATACAGAAAGCTATTATGATGGGGGGAATGTGAAAATCTCAATTAACAATGGGACAACCTGGACGATTCTTGGATCGTATCAGAATCCCTACCCAGAGGATGCAGCATACTCAGGGAACGTAGGGATACCAAATGAACCATGCTTCAGTGGAGTGAGTAATGGATGGCAAAAAGTCACCTTTGATCTTAGTGCATACGCAGGTAAGACGGTCTTCCCGGAATTTGCCGGCCTGCACGTCTTGCTGGAGGTCGCGGTTGGTGGCGCAGATGAGCCGGACGTCGACCCGGCGGGTCTGGGTTTCACCGACGCGGCGAATGATCTTTTCTTCCAGCACCTGGAGCAGTTTGGCCTGGACGTTGATGCTGGTATTGCTGATTTCGTCGAGGAAAATCGTGCCGCCGGTGGCGGTCTCGAAAATCCCTTCTTTGGCTTTGTCCGCGCCGGTGAACGCGCCCCGGGCATGGCCGAACAACTCGGATTCAATCAGGTTTTCGGGCAGCGTGCCGCAGTTGATGGGTACGAATTTGTTGCCCCGGCATTCGCTCTTGGAGTGAATCAGCCGGGCGAACACTCCCTTGCCGGTGCCGGTCTCGCCGGTCAGAAGCACCGTGCAGTTGGACGGCGCGATCTTGTCAATCACCCGGTAGACTTCTTTGATGGACTTGGACTTGCCGAGGAATAGGCCGGTGGCCGCATCCACCAGGATTCCCTCGCCCAGCTTGGACATCTCGTCCTGCAACTTGCGAAACGCCACCGATTTGTCTATGGTCGCGGCCAGCAGGTTCGCCACCGAGACGAGCAGGTTCTTGTCCTCTTCGAGGAAGAGGTGCGCGGTAATCCGGCTGTCGACGTAGATGGTGCCGACCACCCGGTTCTCGACGCGCAGCGGCACGCACAGGAGCGACCGGATTTTGTTGAGCATGACGCTGTTCGCGCTGTTGAACCGCGGGTCGGCCAGCGCGTCGGCGCTGAAGACCATCTCGCCCCTGCGCTTGACTTTCCGCAACACCGAGTGGGAAACCGCTTCGGCATCTTCGAGCGTGGTGTGGTCGACGTTCCGCGCCGCCGCCGCCACCAGCTTTTCGCCCTGGACCAGGAACAAAAGTCCCCGCTCGGCCTTGGTCACGTCAATCACGAGGTCGAGGATACGCTCACAGAAGTCGTCTTTCTCCAGGCCCAGGCTGATGAGCTCGCTGAGCTGGTAGAAGACCTTCAGGTATTCCCCCCGCTCGCGCGCTTTGAGCTGCATGGTCGCCGAAACCTGGGTCACCATCTCCATCAGGTCGTCGGCCCGCTGGGAATCGAGCCGGGCGCCGATGGTGCGCAGAATCGCCTGCGCCTCTTTGAGGTTGGCCAGCGCCTCGTTGATGTCCTGCTGCGGGACCGGCCGGAACGAAAGCGGCATCCGCAGGTCGACGGTCATCTCCCCGCGGCTCTGTTTGGTCAGCGCCTGCACCGAGGCGAGGAGCGACAGCGCCAGGTCGTACTTCGAGCCCATGTTCCGCAGCAGCTCGATGCTGCGGCGAATCTCCTGGCTCCCGCGTTCGGTCCGGTCGAGCAGGCACTTGGCCAGGCCCGAGAACCGCAGGGCCACCGCGTATTCCTTTGACGACGTGTAGTCGCCGAGATGGACCAGCGCCTTCCGCGCGTCCTCGGCCGACCGGGCAAAATCGCCGGAGGCCAGCCGCAACTCGCTGGCCAGCGTGTACAGCCGGGCCAGCTTCCGCCACTCGCGCTCGCGCCGCACCTGCAGGAACGCCTCCACCAGCATCTTCCGCGCCGGTTCGTGCCGCTCCGCCCGCAACAGGAACTGCACCTGGAACGCGGCAAGACCGTGACGGAAATCCGGGTCCTGGCTCCGTTCGGCCAGAACCTCCGCCTCCTTGAACACGCGCTCCGCTTCCTCCAATTCTCCTTGCTTCGTCCGCAGGTGCCCCAGGTTCGCCAGCACGATTCTCCGCCCGTAGGAATCGCCTTCCACTTTCTGTTGCAGCTCGAGCGCCCGCCGGAGGAACGCCAGCGCCTGGTCCCAGTCGCCCCGCTCGTCGCACACCATCCCGAGATTCGAGTTCAGGTCGGCCGCGGCCGCGCCGTCCCCGATTCGCTCCGCCAGGCCGAGGGCCTCGGCAAAGTAGTCGTACGCCTTGTCCCACTCACCCTCATCCTGGCAAATCACCCCCAGCCCCTGCAAAGACCGCAACAGGAAGTACACGTCGCCGGACTTCCGCTGCGCCGCCAGATACCGCTGGTAGTATTCCCGCGCCTTCTCGAGCTCGCCGCGACGCCACCAGAGCGTCGCGATGAACTGGCTCACCTTCCCGGTGAAGTGGTCGTCCCGGATCGCCTCGTAGGTCCCGAGGCTCCGCTCCGCCAGTTGCAGTGCCAGCACGAAATCGTACCGCGACCAGGCCAGCACGCTGAAGTAGTACAACGTTCGGGCCGAGAGCTCGCTGTAAACCATCGGCGTCTGGTTCTTCAGCTTCTCCACCAGTTGCAGCGCCTGGGTCAACAGCCCCTCGGCCTTGTCGAAACTGCCCGCCGAGCAGTACGACCAGCCGAGGTCATTAAGAATATAGATGTACGGAGGCGTGTGCTTCTCCGGCTGCATCAGCAGCGCCTGGTTGAGGGAATTCAGCGCCTCCTCATTGTGACCCTGCTTCTGGTGCACCAGCCCCAGCTTCCGCAGAAACCGGGCCAGCACCGACCGGTCCTTGGACAGCTCCGCGTCGGCGACGATGATCGACATCCCCTGCGTGTAGATGTCAATCGCCTCCGGATACTTGCCCGTCGCCTCCCGCAACCCGCCCACCGTCTCAATCAACTCCGCCCGCTCCTTCGCCGATGCGGCCTGCGCCGAAAGCGCGAGCGCCGTCTCAAAACACCCCAGCGCCTGCTCGCTCAACTGGTATTCGCGGGCCCGGGCCCCGGCCCGCATCGAATAGGAGTAGGCCCGGTCCTTGATTCCGGCTTGCGTGTAGTGGTGCGCCAGGTCGAATATCAGCTTGTCCTGCTTCTCCGGGTAGAGCAGTTCCAGCGCGAGCGCGACCCGGCGATGGTTCTCCCGCCGCTGCCCGACCGACAGCCGCTCGGTCACCGCCGCTTCCAGTATCTTGCTCGAAAGAATGAACGACGCCTCGCCTTCGCCGGCAAAGCTCCGCAGCAGCCCCAGCGCCTTCAACTTCGCAATCGCACTGAACAGCACCTTCTCATCCTGCCCCAGCACCGCGCGCAGGAACTCCAGCGCAAACGGCCCCGCCGCCGCCCCGATCTGCAGAACGTCAAGCTCCTCGCTCGAGAGGTTCTCCAGCCTCCTTCGTACCACGTCGGTCACCGTGTCCGGCGGGCGGTATGCGTTCAGCGCATCCACGGCCAGCACCCAGTGGCTCCCCCGCATCGAAAGGACCTTACCCTCAATCAGCGAGTAAATCGTCTCAATGACGAACAACGAGTTTCCACCGGTGGTCCGCATCAACCAGTCCACCAGTTCTCCGCTGCCCGGCATCTCCCCAACCAGCGAGATCACGAGCGCCTCCACCTCGCGTCGCTCCATCGACGGCAGCGCCACGTGATGGAAGCAACTCCTCCGCTCAAACTCGGCAATCAGGTCAAGGAACCGCTTCTCCTTCAACCCGGCCACAACCACCATCAGCCGCTCGGTACTCAGACTGAATACCAGGTACCGGAGAAACTCCAGGCTGGTCGGGTCGAACAACTCCAGGTCGTCAACCAGCAGCACGAGGCTGTGCCCCACCCGATGCGACGCGCTCAGCTCCTTCAATCGCTGCGTCATGGTCTCAAACAGCCGGTACTTCGTTTCCTCGGAAACCGCGGCCCGGTTCTCCGCTCCCCCCCCGTCCCCCGTCCCCCGTCCCCCGTCCCCTTCTC
>CAIVTL010000275.1 GCA_903908785.1 Caldifarciminota bacterium
CGTCTCCCGTCACCCGTCTTCCATCGCTCCGCGCTCAAGGTCGGCGTCGTCGGCCACTCTTACCTGCTGTTTGACTCCGGACTGAGCCTTGACGTGTTGGACCAGGTCAGGGAGGCGGGCGCGCAGCCGTTGGTCGCGTTCCCGACCGAGTCCGAGGTTGAGCAAGAAGCGCAACAGGGCGACGTGCTCAACTGGTACTATGAGCTTGAGTTGCTGGCCGCGGCGCGCCGGCTGCTCGAAGTGGAGCGAGTCGACGGTCTGCTGCTCGTGTCCAGCTTCGCGTGCGGGACCGGGGCGGTGACGAACGAACTCATCCAGCGCGCGGCCGTGCACCGGCATGGCGTGCCGACCGTGCTGCTGCTCATGGATGAACATACCGGCGAGGCGGGACTCGTCACCCGAGTCGAGTCATTCGTGGACGTGCTGAGGCTGAGGAGACGATGAGAGTCGCATTCCCGTACATGGGCACCGCCCCGATTGCGTTGGACGCGCTGCTGCGTGCGCTTGGGGCCGAGGTGGTGCTGCCGCCGAAGCCGACCCGCGCGACGCTCGAACTCGGCTCCCGATTGGCGCCGGAGACGATGTGCGTGCCGTTCAAAATGACGCTGGGTAACATGGCCAAATGCCTGGAAGCCGGCGCCGACACGCTGGTGTATGTCACCGGTTCGTGGTCGTGCCGTTTCGGGTACTACGGCCGGCTCCAGGCGCAGATTCTGCGCGACGAAGGGTTCGAGTTCCGGCTGCTGGAGCTGAGCCATAGCCGAATTCCGGCAATCGTCAACGAGATACGGGCGCTGCACCACGGCCGGATTTCCTCAGCCGTCGTCAACGGACTGCGCGCGTTCCGGAACGGCTGGCTCAAGTCCACCGCCGTCGATGAAGCCGAGACTTCGTTCCGACGGACAATGCCGACAGCAACGGAACCCGGGACCTGCCGCCGGCTGCTCGACACGATGCTTGACGAAATCCAGGCGGCCGAAAGACCAGCGACGATAAGGCGCGTCCGCGGCTCGGCGCGTGCGCGGTTTGCCGCGCTGCCGGCGAACGGGCGGACCCGGATACCGCGAGTGAAGATTGTGGGAGAGAGCTACTGCGTAGTCGAGCCCTTCATCAACTTTGACGTCGTGGCCCGGCTCGGCGAGATGGGAGTAATGGTCGACCCGTTCCTAACCGCGCACCGCTGGCTCGGTTTCCACGGGTTCCGGCTGGGCAAGAGCGAGGTCAAGCGGATGCGGGTGCTGAGCGCGCCATACTGGCGTTACTGTGTGGGCGGCGAGGACCAGAACTCGGTCGGACAACTCCTGCTTGCGGCGCAGGACGGGTTCGATGGCGTCATCCACGTGCATCCATTCGGGTGCATGCCGGGAACCGTGGTCCAGCCGACAATGGCCAAAGCCGCGCGTGACACCGGCATCGCCTACTTGCCGCTATCACTCGACGAGCACTCGAGCGAGACGGGCATCCTGACCCGGCTCGAAGCCTTCGTGTCTATGATTGAGAAGCGCCGCCGGCAGGGAAGTAGTGGGTGAAGAACGGGGAGAGTAGTGAAGGGAGAACTGAGACTTGTGAAAGGTGGATTCGGACTGCACTCTTCCCAATTCACTATTTCCTCAGCCATGGGGTTTGACAGCCGGAATGGACAACCTATAATTTGCGGCCACCGATTTCCGGGGGTGAGCGTGAACCGAAAGGACCTGTCATGAGATTCGCATACTCGGACCGTTACAAGCTGGACCTCGGCGCCCACGTCTTCCAGACCGAGAAGTACGCGATGGTGCGGGACAGCCTGCTGGCCACGGGCCAGGCCGTGCCGGCTGACTTCATCGAGCCGCCGGAACCGAATCTCGACGACATCCGGCTGGTCCACGCCAAAGAGTATGTCGACGACATGCTCAACCTGCGCTGGAGCCCGCGAACTGTCCGCTCCGAACTGCCGCTGACCATGGAGGTAGTCCAGGGCTTTCTCCTGTTCGCATCCGGCACTGTCACCGCGTGCCGGCTCGCGCTTGAAGACCAAGTCTCAATGCACATCGGCGGCGGGTTCCACCACGCGTTCGCGGACCACGGCGAGGGGTTCTGCTACGTCAACGACATCGCGGTCGGCATCCGCAAGATGCAACAGGAGAAGCGAATCGAGCGGGCCGCGGTGATTGACTGCGACCTGCACCAGGGCAACGGTACTGCCCGGATATTCCAGGGCGACACCAATGTCTTCACGTTCTCGATTCACCAAGAGCGTCTGTACCCGATAAAGGAGCGGTCGGACCTCGACATCGGGCTGGATGATGAGACCGGCGACGATGTGTATATCGAGCAACTGCAGAGCGTGGTGCCGAGGATACTCGCTCAGCACAAACCTGAACTCGTGGTTTACGTGGCCGGCGCCGACCCGTACAAATACGACCAGCTCGGCGCCCTGCGTCTCACCAAGCGCGGCCTGGCCTTCCGCGACCGGATAGTCATCGAGGGCTGCTACAAGCGCGGGATTCCGGTCGTCCCGGTGGCGGCCGGCGGGTACGCGCTTGACCCCAAGGACACTGCGGAAATCCACACCAACACCGCCCGCGAATGCCTGCGTGTGCTTGGCCAGCTCAAGCCGCCTCCGGAGAAGCCGGCTGGGCCTGACGCTCCGCCCGCGCCCCCCGAGCCAGAGCAACAGCCGTCTTGAGCCAGACTGGACGTCGGGTGCGAGTTTGCCTGATGACGACCTCGCATCCGGTCCGGTACAGCCGGTTCTTTGACCGAGAGGCGGTCTCGCTCGCCCGGGCCGGGTACGACGTGCGGCTCATCGGCATGGGCACGCAGGATGAAACTCAGTCAGAGTCCGGGGTGAAGCTCATAAGCTTTGCCCGCCGCACCAAGCCGCGCATGATTGCCGAAGTGGCGATGGTCGCGGAGCAGGAATCCTGCGACGTCTACCAGTGTCTTGACCCATGGACCCTGCGGGCCGGACTCAGGTTCAAGCGTCGCCGGGGAACCAAACTGGTATACGAGTCGAGTGAGTGGTTTCCCCGGATGCGGCTGGACCGGAAGGACCAGCCGCTGCCGGTCCGCTGGCTGGGCTGGCTGGCGGTGACGCGCCTGGAATCCGCGGCCGGCCGCAGTGCCGACGCAATCATCGAGACCAACCAGACCCGGGCCGGGCGGTTCCTGCGCCGAGGCCGCACGCCGGTCCTCGTACCGAACTACCCACCGCTGACTATGCTTCCCGAACCATCGCCAGAACGCAAGCCGTGGCTGGCGTGGACCGGGCTTGTCAGCCGCCCGCGCGGATTCGACCGGCTGCTGTCGGCGATGGTACCGGTCGCGCGCCGGTTCCCCGAGGTCCGGCTGCGCGTCATCGGCGGGTTTGACCCGCGCGACGACATGGAATCCTGGGCCCGGGGATTCATTCGCGCGCAGGGAATTGAGGCGAACGTCGAGTTCCTTGGCTCACTCCCATATCAGGCGATGTTCGAAGCACTCCGGCCCTGCCTGGCCGGCTTGATTCTGTTCCAGCCGGAGCGAGGGAATGACTACACGGGTCAGCCGAACAAGCTCTTTGAGTTCATGGGCAGCGGGCTCGCGGTGATTGCGAGCGACTTTCCGGAAATCGCTCCCGCGGTGCTGGATGCGGGCTCCGGCTGGCTGGTTGACCCGCGCAGCCCGGATGCGATTGCCGGGGCCATGTCCGCCGCGCTAACCGACCCGACCGCATGTCGCGCTAGGGGAGAAGCCGGTCGCAGGTCGGTGGTCGAGCGCTATCACTGGGGCATTGCCGAGCGCGCGCTACTCGACCTCTACGCGAGGCTCCGTCGGTGAGAGGCCCGGTTCGGAACGCAGGATACCTGTTTGCCGGCGAGGCGGCGTCGCGAGTCTTCGGGTTCCTCACCACCGCCGTCCTCGCACGGAGGCTCGGGGTTGACGGATTCGGCCAGATTGGCTTTGCGGCAGCGATAATGGCGTACGGGGTCGTGTTCACCGACCTCGGGTTGATGACGGTCGGAACCCGATCGGTAGCCCGGGATCACTCGCAGGCCGGCGGGCTGGTCGGCAGCGTGGTGCCGCTCCGTCTGCTGCTCGGCCTGGCTGCCGCCGTGGCAATGGCGTTAATTGCACTGGCCCTGCCCAAGCCCGCTGCCGTGAAGTGGCTGCTCGTGCTCTACGCTGGAGCGGTGGTTGTCCAGAGCGTCATGTTCGAATGGGTGTTCATCGGCGCGGAGAAGATGGGCTTTGTCTCGCTCTCGCGCATCATCACCAACTGCGGGTACTTCGTACTGGTTCTGTTCCTGGTCAGGAGTCCGGGCAGCCTGCTCTTTGTGCCGGTGGCGTTTGGAATAGCCACCGCACTCGGCGCGCTGGTGCTGTTCGTTGCCTATGCGCCCCGGTTCGGCCTGCCCCAGTTCCGATTCAGCTCTGCCGCGTGGCGCGAACTGCTCAAGTCGGCCTGGCCGATTGGAGCGTCGTCGCTGCTCACCCAGTTGCACGTCAACCTCGGCCTGATTCTGCTCGGGCTGACCGCGACATTTCAGCAGACTGGAATCTACAACAGCGCGTACCGGCTGGTGTTCTTCCTGATGACTCTCGACCGCGTATTCTACACGGTCTTCTTCCCGGTTGTTTCCCGGTTCCTCAAAGACCAGCCGGGCAGACTGGCGGAACTAGTCGGCGCGGCAGTGCGGATGATTCTTGCGCTGAGCATCCCGTTCTGCGTGGGCGCGTTCATCCTTGCCCGCCCGATTCTGGGGCTGGTGTTCAGCTCGGGCTACGTCGGGGCGTTCCCGGTGCTCCGCATCCTGGTCTGGTTCCTGCCGCTCAGCATGTTCAACAGCCTTGCCGGGTACACGCTCCTGGCCGCGGGCCACGAACGGCTGTTCCTCCGGAACACGGCACTCGGGGTCGGGGCCGCGGTCGTGTTCAACGTGGTTGCGATACCACTCGCCGGGTCGACCGGCGCGGCGTTCGCCATCGTTGCCGGTGAGGCAAGCCTGTTGGTGTTGATGGGCCGGGGCCTGCTTGGCATGGTCAGGCCGAAGCTGGGACTGAGGACGCTTGCGCCGCTGGTCGCGGCCGCGGCCATGGCGGTCGTCGTTTACCTCCTGCGCGGGATAAACCTGGTGGGGTGCATCGGGTTCGGAGCGTTGACCTATTCAGTATTCCTATTACTGCTGCGGGGCATCACTGTCGAGGACATCGGGTTGGCGAGGAACGGATGATTGGACTCTGGAGCGAAAGTCCGCACTGGCAGGAACTGCTCCATCAAGAAGGTGTCAGTTTGTTTCCCGTTTCGCACCTGAGCGACCTCGCGGTTCTGATTCTGAACCGGGAACCGAGTGAGACGGATGCCGGACGAATCCGGGAGTACATCGAGTCCGGCGGGTGCCTGCTGGCCGCGGCTGCCCACGCGACTGCGGTATGGCCAGCGCACAAGCCCGCAGAGAAACGCCTGCGCTGGATAGCGCCGGAGGGCGACTCGCCTTTGTTCCGCAACGTCGGCATCGTGGACATCGAGTCGCGCGGCTGGGTCCTGCCTGAAGCCAGCATCGGGGTAACGGACTCCGGAGACAAAGCAATCGTCGCCGCGCCCCGGGGACGAGGCTACTGCATTCTGCTGCCGTTCGACGTTGCGCAGGTTCTGGCCGGCTACGCGTCCGGTCCAAGGCAGTTCCCGGCTGAGACGCCACGCTTCCCCTACGACACGGTCGCACGAACCGGCAGGGGAGAGGTTCGTCGGCTTGTCGCCAATTGCCTCCGGTTCTTGCTCGCCCACACGGGACTGCCCTACACCCACCTGGCATCGGTGCCGGCCGGGTCCCCGAGCGTATTCGGGTTTCGCGTGGACACCGACTTCGGCCCGCGCCAAGACCTCGAAGCGGTCGCCCGACTCGCAGACCGGGTCGGCATGACGTTCAGTTGGTACGTGAACGTAGGCGCGCATGCCGCGCACGTCGACTTGTTCTCCGACCTGGCGCGGCGTGGTCACGACATCCAGCTCCATTGCCTGCGCCACACGGTCTATCCTGATTACGCGCGCAACCTTGAGAACTTCAAGAACGGGGAGGCGACACTGTCCGCTGCCGGTCTAACACCGGTCGGGGTCGTAGCGCCGTTCGGCGAGTGGAATCCAAACCTGAACCGCGCCCTGGAGGAACTCAAACTCGCGTACTCATCCGAGTTCTGCCTCGCCTATGACGACCTGCCGTTCCGCCCGGTTGTGGATGGGCGCCTCGGCAAGGTCCTGCAAGTACCGATACACCCAATCTGCCTGGGCAGGCTGGTTGCTGCCCGGGCAAGCACCGCGCAGATGGCTGCGTACTTCCGCTCAGTCATTGACCTGCAGGTTGCGCGACGCGAACCCTGCTTCCTCTACGACCATCCGGAACGTATCGCTCAGTTCAGCGATGTCCTGGCCGAGGTTCTACAGTATGGCAGTGATCGGTGTGGTTCGGTCACAACCCTGACCCAATTCGCTCAATGGTGGCAGCGACGGGAGCGGTTTGACTGGTCTCTGCGTATGTCCGACGGCGATATTGAAATCCAGGCACAGACGAGGGTAGACGACCTTTCCGTCGTCCTGGAACGAGAAGACTGCTATGCCACGCTACCCGCGACACCGGGTGACTGTCCACAAACCGCACTCAGGTGGCGGCCTGGTTTGAAGCCGGTCCGCTTTGACCCTCGCGCCCTCGCCGCAAGAGAGCTGAGCATGCGCCTCCGTGCCAGCAGCTTCCTGCGCCGATTGCGGAAAACCTTGCAGGGGCATCGCGGCTAGGGTATAGTTCGGGACGTGAATGACCAATTGCCGATTTCTAATTCCTAATCAACTGGGAAATGACTAATGCCTAAGTGCGGTTCGTGCCCTGCCAATCGTCAATCACCAATAAGATGAAGATTCTATTCGGCTCCTTCTCGGCGGTTACCGTACTCGGCGGCGGCGTGGAAGTCCAGATGCGCTCGCTCGCGCGGGAACTCGCCAAGCTCGGCGTCGAGGTCGAGCTGTTCGACCCCTGGAAGCGTTACAACTTGAAGGACTACACCTTCTTCCATCTGTTCGGTTCCCACGTCGGCACCTACCACCTTGGCCGTTCCATGCACGGTCTCGGCATGAGGCTCATCGTCACCCCGGTGTTCTACTCGCGCCATAGCCCGTCCCGGGTCGCGACCGCGGTCGGCATCGCCGGCAAGGTGAGACAGCGCGGCGGGTTCTGGACCGAGCACATGTTCTGCAAGGAACTCTGCGAAATGGCCGAACTGGTTCTGCCGGACACGCGTGACGAGATGGAGATGCTGGCCAAAGGCTTTGGTGTCCCGACAGCCAAGATGCACGAACTGCCCAATGGCGTGGAGGACAGGTTCGCCAATGCGACCCCTGACCTGTTCGTCAGCGAACACGGCCTGCGCGACTTCGTGCTCTATGTCGGACACATCGGCCCGGCCCGCAAGAACGTCTTCCCCATGCTCAAGGCGGTGAAGAAGCTGGGCGTGCCGACAGTGCTAATCGGCCCGGTGTCTGAAACCGGGTATGCCAACCAGTGCATGAAGCTGATTGGCGAGACTCCCGGCATCAAGGTCATCCCCGGCCTTGCCCCGGAATCGCCGCTGCTCGAATCGGCCTATGCGGCCTGCGACACCTTTGTTCTGCCGTCGCTGTACGAAACCCCGGGCCTGGCCGCGCTCGAGGCCGGGCTGGCCGGCGCCAAAGTCTGCATCACGCGCCACGGCGGCACGCAGGAATACTTTGCCGAGTTCGCCACTTATCTTGAACCGGCGTCGGAAGAGTCCATTGCCAACGCGATCAAGCAGACCATGGCGCGCAAGAAAGACTCTGTCCTGCGCGACCGAATCCGCGAGAACTACCTCTGGCCCCGCGCAGGGGAGACACTCGCCGCAATCTACAAAGCCGCAGCCCAGCCATAACCCGAGCCGCCGCAATCCGAACGCCTGAGCGTTTATCCACCCCTAGTTTACATAATCAGCATTATCGGAAGACGATGTGAATGGAATGTGGACTGGTAGAAGCAAGCGAAACGCCGCCCGAAGGCGGCGCTTCTCTCTGAATACGGTCGAGTTGGTTAGAACTTAAACCACTTCGTGGCCAGGGCCCCGACACCCAGCGGGCAAACCCAGTACTTGCCGCCGAGCGAGTTGATGATGCCCATGATGCAGAGCACCAGCACGATAACCGAGCCGATGGGCGCGATGATGAACCAACCGAGGAACGGTATCGCCCCGCCCACGATCCCAACTGCGACGCCGTAGATGCACAGCATGATGCCCTGCTTCACGTGGAATTTGCAGAACGCGTTCTCCTTCATCGCCAGCAGCGGGACCAAGAACAGGATTCCCAGGTAGGACAGCCATGCCATTCCCTTGCCCTTCTCGACCTCATCGCCACCCGCAGGCGGCGGAGTCACGGGCTGTTCGACTTTCGGTGTCTCGTCCATCATTACCTCCTTAGGTTATTGTTAGCAAAACTATCTACAGCTTCAGCCGCTCGGCGTAGGCTCCCACAACCGGGATGCGCCAATACTGACCGGTAGCGGCCTGCACGATGCCGACAATTACTAGCACTGCGTACGCTAAGGCCACGACTAGCCCGGCCGGGTAGTGAACCAGCCAGGCCACGGCCTTGAAGAAGAAGCCCATCAGGAACATGCCGCCGAGAATCCTGCCCAGGACCAGGTCAGTGATTCCGACCCCGATGTTGAATACCAGAACCACCGCGAACATCACCAGGCTCTGCCGGCCGTGGAACCGTGCGAACGGCTCGCGCGTGCCGACAAACAGGGGCAGGAAGAACAACAGTGGGATATACCCGACTGCGGCCAGCAGGATTGCATCCTGGCTCGCCCGGTCAACAACGGTCGGTTCACTTTCCTTCGTAGTCGTATCCGTCAACGCTCGATTATAACAGTGCGCCAAGCTAAGTCAAGCAACCGGGCGAGCGCGCCGCCGCTGACGGCCTGCCGCCCACCGCTGTCCGCCAGTCGCAAACGCATGCCGCGACACCTGTTCCTGCCTGCGGGTCGGCTCCGGCCAACGCGGCAATCAACGCTGCCCCAGCCCAAGCGCAAGCCCAGGCTCCTGCCAGCCAAACCGCAACTCGTAACTCGCAA
>CAIVTL010000276.1 GCA_903908785.1 Caldifarciminota bacterium
CATGTCGAAGACCGGCCCGATGCGGACGTGGACCGCCGCCACGTCCCCTGACTCCAATTGCCTCGCGCTCAAACGCGCCAGCAACGCGGTGGCGATGCTGTCGGGCGCAAGCAACCTGATTGTCCTTACCGCGAAGGGAACCAGCAGCGCGAGCGCGGAAATGAACCACACAACCGCCAGGTCCACCCAGGGGTGCCCGGCTGAAACCTGCATTCTTCCGTACGAGGCCATCAACACGGCAATGAAGACCATAGCCAGCAGGAACATCCCGAACGTGAACACGAAGACGACCGACCGCGTATGCAGGCTTATCACCCGGTGCGTGTAGCTCTGGGCGGCGAGTTGAATGCCGATGAGCGTAAGCGTGAAGGCGATGCCGAGCACCGCGGCCAGCGACTGCAGGAACGAACTGAGCATGAACAGCGTGCTCCCATTCACGTCGCCGGCGAAGACGCGAACCGCACCCGAAAGGACCAGTACGGTTATGAGCGCAATAGCTGCGACCAGCAACCAGAACAACACCATCTCCCACGGCTGACGACCCGCCTGACCTTTCACTCGCTACCTCCTCGCCCTATCTGCTCCGCTCCGTGGCTGTTAGCTGTAAGCTGCAAGCTGTCAACTGTCAGCAACTCAGTATGCCTTGCACCGGCCCTGCGCGGCCCAGTCCCGGAACAACTCCCGGCACTCGCGGCGCATGAACCCGGGCACCAATTCGACTCCGTCCCCGGAGAAACGCTTCATCCGGCTCGCCGGAATCACCAGCTCATTGAACCCGGCCGCCTGCGCGTCCCGAATCCGCGCCCCAAAGACCACCTTCGGAATCCTCGCCCAGTGCGCAGCCGAATAGCACATCGGGCACGGCTCGCACGTCGTATAGAGCACGCAGCCGGAAAGGTCAATCGTGCCGAGCTTCGAGCACGCCTTGCGAATGGCGTTCACCTCGGCATGGGCGGTGGAATCGCACGTCTGCCAGACCGTATTGTGCGCGCTCGCCACCAACCGTCGCCCCTTCACCACCACGCACCCGAACGGCGACTGCCCCTGCCCGACCCCAACCCGCGCCTCCGTGATGGCAATCGCCATCGCCTGCCGGTCGGTCAGCAGCGGACTGCGCGCTCTCTTGGCTTTCATAGGACTCATACTTCTACACGTGCCGGCCCGATTGTCAAGCTGCGACAGCTTTGGACTGCGGGAGCGCAGTTCCCGCTTTTCCCTGTTCGGCGTCCCGAAAAGCGGCAGCCCTGGTGCCGCTCCAAGGTCGAAGGTCGCACCCGCTGTCTGACCTTGGTGTTTGGGGTTTGGTGCTTGGAGTTTCCGCGTCCTCGCGGCGCTACCGCTGCACTACGACCTCGCGGACCCTCCCCGCCGACCGCGTGCTCTTCCCCCTCTTCCTCCGAGGAAGAGGGCCAGGGCAAACGGAAAGACGCCAGTTGGCGGCTGCACTTTCTCCGGAAGTCCGGTCGTATTTCCTCGCCGCGGGTGCCCCTGCCCGTGCGGCCCAGTTTAGTATATGTTAACCTCAAATCCAACACCGAAGTCACGTAACTCCTTCATTAGCAATTAGTAATTCAACATTCTGTCAACTCCCCTACCTCGTTCCCTGAACTATTCGGTGAACTCTTGGGTGAACCGTTGGGAGGAGAGTCGGGCGGGCTACTGGCCCGACTATTTGGCGGACAGCCGGGCGAGCTATTGGGACGGCTATTCAGCCGACTATGGGGACGGCAATCTGCCCGAGAATGTGGAGAGCAGTTCGGCCCGCTGTCGGGACAGCAGTTCAGCCCGCTATTCCGCAG
>CAIVTL010000277.1 GCA_903908785.1 Caldifarciminota bacterium
CACGATTCTCAAAGCCTGGAAGACCCGGGCCAGCGCCTTGCGGCCGAACCGCGCCGGGACTGCGCTCCGCACCGCCCGAGCCAGGTCCCTGGTCGTCACCAGCTCGCGCCGTCGCTCATGAATCACGCGCGCGACCCGGCCGCTCATCGGCTCCTGGCCGAAAGCCCGGAACCAGTCCCGCAACGTCAGCTCCGACGACCGGCGAATCAAGTCCAGCGCGGTCGGTATCGGGGCGGTCTGGTCGAATCTCATATCTATCGGTCCATCGGTGTCAATAGCGAAACCCCGGGGGCCGGACGTGAACTGGAACAGGCTTGCGCCGAAATCAAACAGCACCCCGGTCACCGGCGCAAGGCCCAGCCCGCGCACAAGCGCGGGCAGATCTGCGTAGTTTGCGTGCACGATCTCCACATTGCGGAAGTCACTGAGTTGCCCTCTCGCCGAGGCTATCGCCTCGGTGTCGCAGTCAATACCTAACAGGCCGCGGGACCACCGGTGCGGCCCGGCCGGTTGGTCATCCGTGTGCGCGGCCGGTTCCTCACGGCCGGCACATCCCGACTGGCTATCTGTTCCCTCGGGCCTCGCTGCGAGTGCATCGAGAACCGCCCGTGCGTGGCCGCCTCCGCCGAGGCAGGCGTCCACGATGACACCGCTGACCGGCCGCAGGTACTCAAGCACCTCACGGGACATTACCGGCTGATGGTACACCGCGCTGGTCCTGACCGCCGCGTTCCGCGGCTTTCTCCTCGACCGCCCGCCTGCCATCAAGCCTCTGGATCAGTTCGTCGTACAACGGACTGTTCTGAGCCACGAACTCGTCAAATTGCTGAGGATTCCATATCTCGAAGAACGAGCCCTGCCCAATGAACCGCGCCTCAGCCCCGATGCCGGAGAGCTCCATCAGCTTCTTCGGCAGCAGCACGCGCATCTGACCATCGAGCTCTATCTCGGTCGAGCCCGACAACAACAGCCGCCGCAGAATCAGGTCCTCTTTGTTGTAACGTCCCAGATTCCTCAGCCGCTGGACAAACAACCGCCACTCGGGTCTCACGTGCGCCTCGATGCACCCGGTTGCCCCACGCAGCAGGACTATGTGGTCCTCGGTTCCGCTGGGGAAGTTTCGCCTGAAGTTCGACGGAATCGCTACGCGATTCTTGGTGTCCACCGCATGCGTGTGGTCACCAATGAACAGAAAATCGTAGTTATCGTCTACCACTTTTCACCACTTAGCATTACTTAATGTTGAGTTTACATTTACCGTGCTCCCACGTCAAGCTGGAATTGACCTACCAATATCAGCGCAACTTATTGAATTACAGCTACTTAGTAGCGTGGGGCGTCGGTAGGGACACGCCTATTGCCATAGGGGTGTAGGGTCCGGCCAAAGATTGCGCGAAGACGGCCTCGGAGCGTGCCTTGACATGCTTATGGGCATTGGTAATGTGCCCCGGCGGGACTCGCCCGCGCGGACCTCCCGAAGGTCCAACGGAGACCGGAGCCGAGCGCCCCGAGGCAACGACGACGCCGGCGCAATTCTAGGGAAACGCCACTCATCCTAATGGAAATCGTGTCAAGGTGAGAGCCCGTCGTTCGTAGCCGGCGCGACCTCGCGCCAGGCATCCATATGGCCACGCTCGACGCCTCGGGCCAGACCGCCTCCAGTAAGCTCATCCTCACCGCTCGTTGGAACTCACCTCGGACAGTTCCGGGCAGAGTAGACCGGCTCGCCCCTTGGCGCTGAGGTTTGACTAGCCGCGGTTGAATACTGGCGCCCGCCGCGCATTCGGAC